>NZ_JBFAKG010000020.1:61803-129116 GCF_040655595.1 Saccharopolyspora sp. NPDC050389 | reverse complement strand
CTCATCGGGCACCAACCGTCGCGACAACTCATCAACCACGAACCAAGATCATGCCCGCAAACCCCACCAAGATCCAAACGAGACACGCTCTTAGCAGGATCGGGGCGCGACGGCTCGGGCCGTCGCGCTCCAACTGCACAGCGCCGTGTCGATCAGCACCGCCACCAGGTCGCCATCGTGGGTACACGCGAAACCGGCGCAGCTGAGCCGGAAAGCGCCGAGCCGGCTGTTCGCGCCACCGGTGGCACCGAAGACCGTATCGTCCACAGTGGTCTTGATTCGGTCGGCGCGGTCGTCCGGCGATGGGTCGCGCTTCGCGAAGATGCTCGGGGAGAGCCTCCCGATCGCCGCGATCCTGCGGACCGGGGCCAACAACTTCTTCCCCGCCGCCTGGTCGCCGCTCTTCTCGGCGACCTGGTGGCGGTGTAGCCGCGTCAGGCCGGGGTGCAGGTGGCGCGGATCTGGGTGGCCGCGATGTGGGCGCCTTCGCCGTCCGCGCCGCCCGCGTAGTCCTCGCCCCGGTCGTGCAGCTTCACCGAGATCTTGCCCTGGGTGATCTTGTACGACCCGAGGTTCACCCACTTGCCGAGGTTGGCGACCTGGTTGATGTCCTTCACGCCGACCACGTCCGTGCCGCTGTGGTCGAACGAGTTGAAGATCGAGTAGTGCGCGCTGGTCGCACCGACGTTGCGGCGGTCGCTGTCGTTCGGGATGTATACCGACAGCGCGCAGGTGCCGACCATCACCTTGGCCGACACGTCGAAGGTCCACTTCGCGGAGTTGCTGGGGCCGGATTTGTTCGCATCGCCGGACATGGGCATCGCGTCGAAGATGCCGCGGCAGCTGCCGTCGCCGGCGCCGCCGTTGCGGCTGTACCAGCCCTCGGCGCCGTTCCTGTAGAAGTTGACCGCCTGGTACTGCTCCGTCGCGGTGTTCGCGCAGCCTGCCCCTGCGATGAGCGTGTCGCTGCCGCTCGGCCCGCTCTCCTGCGGCTGCTCCGGCGGCAGCAGCGGTTTGTGCGCCTCGGTCGGCTCCTGCCGCACGGGAACTTCTTTCCCTGCGGTCAGCGGCGGCTCCGCAGGCAGCGCCGGCTCCGCGGGCTCCACGCCTTCACCGGCTGGCAGCCCCAGTTCTCCTTCAGCGTCGATCTGCGTCGCCTGGTCGGCGAGCCCCGGGGCGTCGTCGCGCGAGACCAGCACCGCGATCACGAACGGCACGGAGACGAGGATCACCGCCGCCGCGGCCAGGGCGATCAGCGAAACCTTCGACGGCAGGCCGACGTCCTTGGCGCGTTGGGGCGGAACTTCCGCGGCGGGCGCCGGTTCCGGCCGCGCCGCGCCGGAGAGCGAAGCCAGCGGGACCTGTTCGTAGGACGGCTCGGCGGGTTTCGCCGATTCGATCGGAGTGTCCTCCGCTGGCACGTAAAGCCGCAGTTCCGGCGGCAACGAATCCAGAGAGCGGTCCTCGGGCGACCCAGCGCCGCCGTTCCGATCAGTATCCGACGCCACACTTACTCCAGAAATCGGGATAGGCGACGATCCCTAAAGGGACACCCAAAAGGGACATCGCGTTTCAGCCCATACCTTATACTTTGCGGCTATCTGGAGGGAACCTGCTGCACTGCACCTTCACCAGATGTAGACAGCTGGTCGACAGCAACAGAAACGAAGGTCATGCACGACCTCATCTTCGTCGCGCTCGTATCGCTGTGGTGCTCGGTGGCAGTGGGCCTGCTCGGCGCCTGGATCCTGTGGTTCCTGCGGCGGGGATCGTTCGTCGTGATGATGATGATGCTCGCGGTCATCACCATCATCTCTATCGGCTTCACCTTCGTGGTGCTCGCATTCCTCGACCTGTTCACCGTGCGCGGCATGACCGCCGTGCTGCTGGCGTGCATCCCGACGGCCGCGGTGTCGGTGATGCTGTGCCTGCTGCTGGGCAGGCGGATCCTGCACGGCAGCCGGAACCTCGCGCGCGCCACCCGCACCATGGGCGAGGACGGCCGGTTCGCGGCGCCCGCCCAGTCCGGCTCGGCGGAGCTGGCCGTGCTGACCCAGGAACTCGCCGCGACCAGCGCCGCGCTCACCGCCTCGCGGGAGCAGGAGCAGCTGCTGGAGGCGTCGCGGCGGCAGCTCATCGCGTGGGTGTCGCACGACCTGCGCACGCCGCTGGCGGGCCTGCGGGCGATGACCGAGGCGCTGCAGGACGGCATGGCCCGCGACCAGGACCGCTACCTGGGCCTGATCCTGCAGGAGACGCAGCGGCTGGACCACCTGGTCGGCGACCTGTTCGACCTGTCCCGCATCCAGTCCAACTCGCTGACCCTGTCGCTGACGCCCGTGTCGCTCGCGGACCTGATCAGCGACGCGGTGACCGCGATCGAGCCGCAGGCCCGCAGCCGCGGCGTGCGGCTGGTGCCGGGCGGCATCGAGCCGGTCGCGGTGCGGGTCGACATCCGCCAGATCAACCGGGTGCTGGGGAACCTGCTGAGCAACGCCGTCCGGCACACCCACCCCGGCGGCGCGGTCACGGTGTGCGCGCACGCGGCGGAGGGCCGGGCGGTGCTGTCCATTTCGGACGCCTGCGGCGGAATTCCGGAGGAGGACCTGCACAAGGTCTTCGAACCGGGCTGGCGGGGAACCCCGTCCCGGCCGGCGGGCAAGGACGTCGGCGGCGGGCTGGGGCTGGCGATCGTGCGCGGCATCATCGAGGCGCACCACGGCGGCGTCGCCGTCCAAAACGTCGAGGACGGCTGCCAGTTCACCGCGTGCCTACCGCTGGCCGGGTAGGTCGTGAGCGTTCGTTCCGGTAAGAACCGGAATAGGCACTCACGAGCGGCTCAGGCGGCTGCTAGAAGGGGTTCCCGTCGGACGACGCCCAGTTCGATCGCCTTGCGGGTCAGCTCCGCCTTGTTCCGGACCTCCAGCTTCGCCCGGATCCGCTTGACGTAGGTGTCGACCGTCGCTCCGGACAGGCCCATCCGCCGCGCCGCCTGGGAGTGCGTGTAGCCGTCGGCGATCCAGCGCAGCACCTCCTGCTCGCGCCGGGTGAGCACCTGCTGCGCGGGCTCGGCCGGGGCTCCGCCGCCGATCAGGGCCGCCCGGGAACCCGACGCGACGTACACCGCACCGCGCGCCACCACGCCGAGCGCGTCGTAGAACTCCTGGTCGTCGCAGCCGTCGCCGATGAAGCCCAGCGCGCCGGCCCGCAGCAGCTCCGGGACCTGCGCGGCGGCCTGCTCCGGCAGCACCACGAGCACCCGGTAGGAGCGGCTCAGCCGCGAAACGCAGTGCACCAGTGCGTCCGCCGGCAGCGTTCCGCCGTAGGCGAGCACCGCGACATCGGAGGAGCCGGACAGGCGCTCGGGGGCCTGGTCGAGCAGCCGGGAGATCTTCTCCTGCAACTCGGGGCGGTCGGCGAACACGGTCACGTCGGACAGCACACGAACCAGCAACGTTCTTCACTCCCGGTGTCGCCGGTTCGCGCCGCGGCACAGACGTCTTCGACTGTTCGTCGCGATTCGGCGGAATTGGTGGGGCTAGGGAATTTCCGACTAGCCCGCGGCCTCTCTGACACCAGGAACGCTACCGGCGGAATCGCCGGGATCGAAGAGATTCCAACGGTCTGTAAACGTCAGTCGGACCTTGTAAGAATCTGTAATGGTTCGCGCGCCCGCGGTAATCGGTCGCGCACTTTCGGTAATGCGCGACTGCACCGCACACTCTGGGCGCGGGAGTGAGTGTGCGGTGCAGCGCGGTTCCCGGCCCGCGGGAGGAGCCGGGAGATCGGGTCACCAGCGGCGGTGCGCTCCGGTGCCGAGCGGCCGGATGGCCGGCAGCACGGCGGTCTGCGCCACGGCGACGTCCGCGACGTGCGGGCGGGGCGCAGACCGCATGGGCACGGTTTCCCGGGCCGGCCGGGGCAGGACCGGGAGCAGCTGGGTGTCGCCGTTCAGCCGCGCGCCTGCGCGGCCGTCGAGCAGGTCGATGCAGGTCAGGTCGCCGTTGTGCGACTCGATCACGTCCCGCAGGGTGCGCCGGTCGGCCCGGGAGACCGGGAGCTGCCGACGCTCGGCGAACGCCGCGAGCGCCTGGGCGGCCGCGAGTTCGTCTCCGTTGTCCAGGTGGTTGGCAACCGCAGCGCTGAGGTTGTCCGACACTTCCGGTGCGAGGTGCAGGAACACCTCGTCGAGCTCGTCGAAGCCGTCCATCTCGGAGGGCATGATCACGCCCTGATCCCAAACGAACACGGTTTCCTCCTGAATTCGCCGACTTCCGTCAGGCGCTGCAGTCGATCTTCATCTGCGCCGCGGCGTGGTGCGCGTAGGTGGGGCCCTTGTCGGTCCAGTCCTTGCCGCGGGAGTGCAGCTTGATGGTCAGCCGTCCACCGGTGACCGCGAACCGTCCACCGTCGACCCAGCTGCCCTGCCGGTTGGTCTGGAAGACCCGGAAGTCGCCGGACGGGCCCTTGGTCTCGTCGCCCTGGTAGACGGTGTAGTAGCTCGGGGCACCGCCGACGTGCTGCAGGTCGCCGCGAGGCACGAACACCGACACCTGGCAGCTGCCCTGTTTGACGTCACCAGTAGTGAACCGCCAGACCGCGGAGTTGTCACCGTCCCGGTTCGGGTCACCCGACATCGGCAGGGAGGAGTACGAACCGTCGCAACCGTCCGCCGCGTGGGCGCCGCCGCTGTTGAGCCAGCCCTCGTTGCCGTTGGCGTAGTAGCCGGGACGGCTGAAGCTGCCGCTCCCGCAGCCGGGCCCGGCGAAGCCGGAGAAGACGACCGGGTGGGCAGCGGTGCGCGCGGGGTCGGCCGGGACGGCGGGCTGCACCTCGCCGCGCGGGATCTCCCCAGCGGGCGGAGGAGGCACCGGCGCGCCGTCATTCGGGATGCCCGGCGGCGGGGGGCCTTGGACCAGGTTGCCGTCCGGGATGCCCGGCGGCGGGACTGGCTGCTCCTGCGCCATGCCCGGGATGAAACCGGACTGCGCCTGGGCGTCGTCCTCGTAGGCCGCCGGATTCGGCAGGGCGCGCGAGGGGGTGTCGTCGTTCTGGAGGAGGCCCGCGATCAGCACCGGGACGGACAGCAGCACCAGACCTGCCACGGCCGCGGCGGCCACCACCGGCTTGGACACGCGGTTTCCGGGGCGCGACGGGACGTCGGCGGTCTTGGCGGTCTTGGCGGCGGCGACGGGCTTGGCCTTGGTGGCCGTCGCCGTGGCGGCCGCGGTCGCAGCCTCGGCCTCGACCGCCGTGGCCTTGCCGGTGCCGGCGTCGGCGACCGGCTCGGCCAGGGCGGACTCCTTGATGGCGGGCATCATCTCGGTGTCCGCATTGGACTTCCGCAGCTCGCGATCGGCAAGGTAGGCGACGCCGGTCTCGCTCGCGCCGTAGTGCTTGTCCTGCTCCCAGGGGTGGTCGCCCTCGGTGGACTGATCTTTGCTGCCGCTCGGGCTCATCTCTCGCTTCCCATCGGTCGAGTCTCTGCCAGCCGCTCCCGCCGGGTCGGGGTTGTGCGGTTCGCGCTGCGGAGCCGTCTCACCCGGAATGCCGATCGCGCCCGGGCCCCGGGCATTGAGCCTGGTCAAGATCGCGCTGCTCGACAAGTAACCGAATAAGGGACAGGGGCGTCAGGGAAGCTCACTTGCACGTTCAGATAGCGCAGAGGTTCCGGGCGAACTGTGGCGAGGAACCGGCCGGATCGGTTGCTCTTGGCGCATGGCCCTTTCCCCTTTGGACGGTCCGACCGGCGGCTACCGCAACGCCCCCACCTCGGCCCCGGAAGCCGGGTACGAGTCGGCCGAGCCGGCGGCGCGGACACCACCAGCCGGCGGCGTGCTTTCGTTCGACCAAACCGAGTTGCAGCGCGCAGTCGCGTTGTTCCAAGCTGCCGCGGCATCCGCCGGAAGCGCAGCCGGAAAGGCGCCGCGAGTCGCGGAACAGGGCCTGCCGCCGTGGGGCGATGATCCGCTCGGGGCGGCGTTCGGCGGCGGCTACCGGGATCCGGCCGAGCAGGCGTGTGCGGCACTGGGCGAGCTGTCCGGGCTGCTCGACGACGTCGCCGATCAGCTCGTCGCGGCCGGGCGGAACTTCGCCGAAACCGAAGCGCAGAACATCGAGCACGCCCGGAAGTTGCAGGTCGATGGCCGCGACTGACGTATCGCCCGATGTCCAACGTCTACTGGAGGTCCTGGTCGGCAACGACTGGCCGGAAGGCAACCCGGACGATCTGCGTGCGATGGCCACCAGCTGGCGCGACGTCGCCGAGCACATCAACAGCGTCGTCGACCTCGTGAACGGAGGTGCGGCGCAGGTCGCTCGCGCGCTGACCGGAGAGACGGCGGATTCGTTCCGGGACTTCATCGCGCCATTCCTCGGCGATGAGGGCTATCTGCCACAACTGGCTCTGGCCGCCGCCGGCTTCGCCGACGCGCTGGACGGGATGGCGCTGGAGATCGAGACGTTGCGGATCATCATCATCCTGCTGTTGATCGTCCTGGCCATCGATATCGCGGCGTTGATCGCATCCGCGGTGGCCACCTTCGGCGCCTCGACGGCCCTCATCCCGGCGAAGATGGCCGCCACCCGGACGACGCTCACGACGGTGCTCCGGAAGGCGATCAACCAGGTGCTCGCGCACCTGGCGGGCTCGGTGCTCGACCAGGTCGGAGTCACGTTCTTCGCGCAGTTCATCCAGATCTGCCAGGGAAAGCGGAAGGGCTTCGACGGCGGAATGCTGGCGATCGCGGCGCAGAACGGCGCGGTCGGCGGAGCGGTCGGCATCGGCGCGGGAGCGCTGGGCAACGCGATCAAGGTCGGCGGCGCGAAGGCGCTCGGAACGCACCTGCTCGACGGAACGGCGGCGAAGACCTGGAAAGGCGCAGCCGTTCAGTTCGGAGCCAACCTGCCGCTGAACGCGACATGGGGCGCGGCCGTCGGCGCGGCGGAAGCGGCAGCACAGGACGCCGCGTCGGGCGCGAGCGGCGACGAGGTGTACGGAGCGGAGAACGGAGCGTTCACCGGAGCGATGGACGCGGCCAGGGGATCGTTCAACCCGCACGGGAAGTTCTCGACGTCGACGAGCGTCTACCTGGACAAGGCCCTGACCATCCCGTGGCGGGACAAGAACCCGCCCAATCCCGACCCGACCCACCCGGACCCGACAACGTCGGAACCGCCCAAGCTCCCGGAAATCGCTACGGAGAACTGGAATTCCTGGGCCAACGACACCATCGAAGCCCTGAACCGCTAGCCGAGGACAAAGGACCCGTGTGCACTTTGTGTCGCTATAGCAGCACAAAGTACACACGGGCCCTAACCAGGCAGGGGCACCGGAACCTCAGCGCTGGAACCGCCCGCCCCTAACTGCGGCGATGAAGGCCAACCACTGCGCGCGATCGGCGGTGAGGTATCCCGAGCACCGATCCTTCGTGTCCCGAACCGCCACACCGCCAGGTAACTCCCCGACCTCGACGCAGTTGGTCTGGTTCCCGCTGTAGCTGGACTTCCGCCAGTTCTCGACTCTGCTCATCTCGCGCACTCCATGTCGTCTGCGATTTGCCTGATGAGTGCGGTGGTGTGATCCGCGCTCAACGCATCTCTGCGGACGGTATCCGCTGCCGCCAGATAGTCCTTGACGTCGCTGGCGTCTGTGATGGTCGTGCTCGAGCGGTAATGCTCAAGATGCACAACTGGCTTGGCGCGCTCGAACTCGATCAGCACGAACGGCCCTTCCAACGCGGGCGAGTAGGCGTGATCGATCGGAATCGCGTGGATGCTGACGTTGTCCAGCTCGTTCCATTTCGCCAGGTGATGAAGCTGTTCGAGCATCACATCGCGATCACATGGCGGGTACCGCAGCGCGTGCTCGCCGATGATGGCGACCAGCTTCACGGGCTTCCGACGCGTGAGTACGTCCCGCCTACCAAGCCGGAACGTCACCCGCCGCTCGGCCTCGCCACGAGTCGTTCCGGCACCGATCATGATGGACCGCGCGTAGTCGGCGGTCTGCAGTAGCCCAGGGACAAGAAGCGGCTGCACATCAGTGATCGTCAGTGCCGTCCGTTCGTACTCGGTCAAGGCTGCCAGCTGGCGATCAACTCCTGGAGCCACCCAGTTGGGATCACCGGCATCTCTTGCGAGCTGCAGCAACCTTTCGCGTTCTTGCCCGGTAACCCCAAGGATGCACAGCACAGCACCGGCATCGGCCTCGCTCGCTGTGAGCCTGCCGTTCTCCCAGCGTGAGGTGTGCGTGTGGGATCGCCCCAGCTTGGCGGCGGACAACTCCGAACTGGCGTGGTTGTGGTCGACGTGCGGCGACTGCGACTCCGAGGCGCACCGGATCGCTCGGGATCTCCTCGCCACTGCTGCCGAGAGGACCAAGTGACGTGTTGGCCATGCTTCCCGGAATCGCCGGGATCACCGGTGTTGCCGCGCTCTACCTGATCACCACCTGCTGGAAGTCCTACCAGCCGCAGCACGCCGGAGGCGGCGAGGGCGCCTTGACGGTGTGGCAACTCATCGCGCACGTCGAAGCCGAGCGACAACAACGAGAACAAGGCGGCCGACACCGGCTCCGCGAAGCCCAGCCACCACCACCGTCCACATCAGACGCGGAAAAGGCGCCGTCGCCGGAAGTCCAGCGCCGAATACTGGAAGCCCTCCGTCACCTCTGACGGCACGAGACCCGGGCCTGGCCGCCGATGCCCCCGACCTGCGGCGGACGGGCCCTGCGGGCCGGTCGGCGCGACACTCCTCCCCAACGAGCCGACCGGCCACCCCGCCTCCGGCGGCCAGAAAGCCCGTGAGTGTTTTGGGGCGCTATGGCACCCCAAAGCACTCACGGGGCCCACCTGGCGGTGCTTGCTACTTCAGGGCGGAGCCCTTCGCCACGACGATCCCGTAGATGTCTTCGATCGTCGCCAGCGCGCTGTGGTGGATCTGCTCGGCGGACAGCTCGACCCCGGCTCCCGCCAGCGGCCGCGTGGCGCACGCGTCCGCGACGACCGTGGGCAAGTAGCCGCGCAGGAACGCGCCTTCGGTGGTGAAGGTGACGCACATGTGCGTCATGAACCCGGCGATGATCACGTTCTCGCGGCCCGCGGCCGCGACCTTCTGCTCCAGATCGGTGCCGTGGAAGGAGTTCGGCGCGTGCTTCACCACGACGGACTCACCGTCGACCGGTGCCACGCTGGGGTAGATCTGGCCGATCTCGGCGCGAATGTCGTAAGGCGTGCCCTCGCCACCGTCGTGGACGACGTGGATCACCGGCGTCCCCGCTTCACGCGCCTGCGCCAGCAGCGCCGCAGCGACATCCAAGGCTTCGCTCCAGCCGTGCAGCTCCATCACGCCACGGGTGTAGGTGTTCTGGTAGTCGACCAAGATCAGCGTGGCGTCGGCGAGGGACGCCGGTGTTTCGCCGAAGCCGTTGAGCTGGCGCAGCGTCGTGGTAGCCATGGGCAAAAGCCCTCCTCAGGTGGGGTTTCGAGATCGCTCGGCACCCTGGCGGCGCCGACGTGATCGACGCTACGATCGCGCCGTGGTGTCTGCAATGACGCCCGACTTGCAGATCCGGACATCGCCTTGGAGGGAGAGCCCGTGCCCGCGCTGAAGCGGCTGATCGTCATCGTCGTCTTCGACGGCGTCGACCTGCTGGACATCACCGGCCCGCCGGAGGTGTTCGCCCTGCTGCAGCGGGAAGTCGACACCGACACCGGCTACCGCGTGCTCCTGGCCGCCGAAACCACGGATCCGGTCACCACCGCGGCGGGCGTGCGCGTCCTGCCGGACGCCACGTTCGACGAGGTCAGCGGCCAGCGCATCGACACCCTCCTGGTTCCCGGCTCGGTGCGCATCGACGCCGACCAGCGCGTGACCGCCCTGACTGACCCGCAGGTCACCGCCCGCGTCAGGCAGCTCGCCGGCACATCTCGCCGCATCGCCTCCGTGTGCGTCGGCGCCCACATCCTGGCCGCCGCGGGCCTGCTCGACGGGAAGCGCGCCACCACGCACTGGTCGACCGCCCACCAGCTGGCCGCCGACCACCCCGCCGTCACCGTGGACGCCGACCCGATCTTCATCCGCGACGGCGCCGTGTGGACCGGCGCGGGCATCAGCTCCTGCCTGGATCTGTCCCTGGCCCTGGTCGCCGAGGACTTCGGCGAGCCTGTCGCGCTTCGCGTGGCCCGCCATCTCGTGATGTACCTGAAGCGTCCCAGCGGGCAGAGCCAGTTCTCCGTGCCCCTCGAACCGGTCTCCACCACGCGCCGGATCGAGGACCTGCGGCACTACATCGCCGGCCACCTGTCCCGGCCCATCGGCCTCGCCGAGCTCGCCGAGCACGCCCGGGTCTCCGAACGCCAGCTCGCCCGCATCTTCAAGGCGGAACTCGGCATGACACCGACCGCCTACATCGAATCCGCCCGCGTCGAACTCGCCCGCAATCAGCTGGAATCGACCGACGCGACCCTGGACCGCATCGCCACCACCTGCGGGTTCGGCACCGTCGACACCCTCATCCGCGCCTTCCGCCGCCAACTGGCGACCACGCCGAGCGAATACCGCAGCGGCTTCCAGTACGCCCCGCAGCGGTAGCCGCGCTTAGGATCCAGCCATCACATGCGTGTCAATGTTCGGGAGTTGGGCGTGCGCATCGGGGAACTTTCGGAGCGGACCGGCACTTCGCGGCGGTTGATCCGGTACTACGAGGAGCAGGGGCTGATCGTCGCCGACCGCTCCCCCAACGGCTACCGGGAATTCGCGGAGTACAACGTGGACCGGGTGATGCAGATCCGCGGGCTGCTCGACGCGGGGCTGCCGACCCGGATCATCAAGCAGATCCTGCCGTGCCTGGACAAACCCCGGGTCATCTACTTCCCCGACGCGACACCGGAGATGATCGCAACCCTGGAGCACGAGCGGGACCGCATGACGGACCGAATCAGGTGCCTGACCCAGAACAGGGACGCGGTGACGGAGTACCTCGACGCGGTCCTGGAGTACCGCCGCACCGGCGAGGCCCCGGAACCGCCGACTGCCTCGGCACCCGGTGGGGCGCGGCGGGATTTCGCACGGAATTGACCCGCCACCCGGGCGAACCGGGCGGTCAGGCGGGTTCGGCGTTTTCGAGGGCCACCATCGCCACCCATTCCCTGCGAGTCGGGGTTCGGGCCGTCGGGCCCGCTTCGGCGATGTGGGCGCGCAGGGCCGGAGGCAGCGCGATACCGCGGTTGGCCAGGTAGTACGTGGTCAGCTCGGACCAGATCCAGGTTCCATCGGTGCGCAGCGTGACCGGGACGACGGGTTCGTCGTCGCCCGCGAAGAGATCCGGGATGCGGTCCGCCTCCTCGGTCAGCGGCTCGCCGGATTCGAGGTAGGCGATCTGGGCGTCGCGGTCCGGGCCTTCGGGCTCGCGGTCCTCGCTCGTCTCGTCGAAGCGGGCGAGCTCGATGGTGGGCTGCGGGCCCACCGCGTAGATCTCGCGCCCCTCCACCAACGCGCCCGCGTGGTAGTGGAAGTCCAGCGCGCTTTCCGGCCGGAACACCTCCACCTGCGGGCTGGCGATCCCCGCGTCCCACAACCGGTCGGCGAGCTCCGCCGCCAGCATGTGCGGTTCCGGCCCGGCCTGGGTCTCCACGAGGTGCATCAGGCGGCCCGGGTTCGCGGTGTCGCCCTCCGGGAGGCGCAGCACCTGCCAGGCCGTGTGCTTGCCCGGCTGCGAATCGAGGTACTTTCCGACGACGTCCGCGCAGGCCGCCGAGAAGTCGTCGTCCGCCGCGCGGAACTCCCACACAAGCAGCGTCAAGTCCACCGCGTCCGCGAGCGGGGCGACCAGTTCCGCCGTGGCCGGGTCCACGCCGTCGAGCAGGACCTCGCGGGCCTCCGGCGGCAGCGGGTCGTTGCGGTCGCCGAAGACCTGGGCGATCAGCCGCACCGCGTGCGACCACTGCCCGGCGGCCAGCCAGCGCCGCGCCTGCCACACCACGTCGTCGGGCAGCAGCGGCGCGAACCGGAGCAACAGCTCGTGCCGCGCCTGGTCCTGTTCACCCATCCCGCACCTCTCACCGAAGAACCACGTTGCCCCGTCGAATCTTGCCGAGATCGGGCGGGCGGGCAAGTAACCGATATCGGGACTCCGCCCCGGGACCGACGTTCCGCAGTTTCAATTGAAACTGCGGCCCCACCGGGGGTTACGCGACGGCTTTGCGCAGCGCGCGGGCGAGGATGCGCATCGACGCGCGCGAACCGGGGTTGATCAGCACGTCGACGCCTTCGGTCGGCAACGCCCCGACCAGCTCCGAGGCGCTGGCCTCCCGCCAGCCCGCGACCCGCACCCGCTTTCGGTGTGCGGGGGCCGTGGTCACCAGCATCGAGGCCACGCCGTCCGGGGCCGGCGCGACCACCGGGTTGTCCGCCTCGTCGACGGCGATCCCGAACACCGCTTCGCGCAGCGTCGCCAGCAGCGCGTTGGCGGTGGCATCGCCCTTGTTGACCAGCCGCAACGTGGCGTCCACCGGGTCGGTCGGAGAGTCCGGTCCGGACGGCAAGTAGTCGACGTTGGCGTGGAAACGACCGGTCGTGCCGTCGGCCTCGACGTGCCAGCCACCCACCACGGCCTGGCGCGGCGGCCGCTGCGGATCGCCGCCCTGCGCCTGCCAAGCCGGGTCGATCAGGAAAACCCACCGGGGTTCCTCCGGCAGGGCCGAACCATCACTCATCGCAAAAGCCTCCTACCTGCTATCACGCTACCGCTCGTCCTTCCCGTCCTTCTCGTCCGGCGGGACCGGTCTGGCCTAGATGTCGTTCCAGGCAAGGGAGAACAACTCCCGCAGTCGCCTTTCGTACCCGGGTAGCACTGCCGGCAGCCTGACGCTCCGTCGAAGACGTTCGGGTTCGACCAGGTCCCGGGCCTGGTTCTCGTCGATGCCGGATTCCGGCATCAGGGCTCCACGGTGAGCGGCTGCGGTGGACGGCGCCAGACCACTTCCCCGGTCTTGTTGTTCCGGATCTCGACGATGTCCGCCGGCGGGATCGTGCCCGTGAAGGCGACCTCCTTCTCCCATTTGAAGGAGTAGTTGACGCCCCATCGCCGGAAGGTTTCGGCCACGTCGATGCCCGTCTCCGAAGGCACGATCTTGTAGCGGTACGGCCGTCGCTTGTAGTTGAGTTCGGAGTCGTAGGTCGTGGATACGAACTGGGTGCGTCCGGTGGTCCCGACGTGCGTCTCCAAGGGCCGGACGTTCTCGGGTTCCTTGGGCTCGAGCCCGTCGGCGAGCGCCGCGGCCGGCTCGGTGTCGAGGAAGCGGTACACCGCGCCCGGCTGCACCTCCACGATCCCCCGGTCCAGGTCCTCGGGCACGAGCAGGTCGTGCTTCACACCACCCAGCAGGCCACCCGCCGGTTTCGGATACCTGTCGGTGAACTCCTTCAGCCCGCGGGCGAACTCCAGTGCCGCCCGATCGCCCTGCTCCCGGCGAACCCGGTCGATCATGGCGAGATCCCGCTCGTACTGCGCCTGGGCGGCGGCATCCTCCGGTCCAAGGCTCAGGTGCTTGACGCCGGCCTGGTGCGCGATCGCCCGGGCGAGCGGCAGGGGCACATCAGCGGTCTTCCCCTTCTCCGCCCACCTTGACAGCCGGTCGTACTGCTGCCGCCATGACTCGTAGGACGCGGACTGAACGGCGGCCGGGCTGAAGAAGATCTCCTGCCCGTCGTAGCTCGTGCCGCGCGCGACATCCGAGCCGTTGCCCGGCTGGGAATCCGGAGTCGGGCTCGACGAAGCGCCATTGTCGGTCTGCTGAGCCGGTTTGGGCACCAGCGCCTGCTCGAACAGGTCCGCCAGGTTCTGGACCGACGAGTCCGAACCGGCGTCGGTCTGTCCGGTCTCGTCCTCTGTGGACGTCGTGGACTCGTCGGTGGCGGTCACCGACGCATCGCCGGTGCCAGCGGTGCCACCGGTGGAGGAGAAGCTGCCGAAGGTGCGCCGCACGGGATCAGCCCCGGACTGCGTCGACGGCCCGGTCGTGGCGGCGTCGGGCGAGATCTTCAGCTCCTCGCCCCACTCGACCCCCTGGATCCCGCGCTCCGCGACGGCGGTTTCGTTCGAACTCTGGTCGTGGCCGAACGTCTGCAGGGTGTGGTTTCCGCCACCCGCGGAGCTCTCCGGCACCATGTTCGCGGTGTGCTCGTTGTCGGCTGGCCGCTGCGTCGACGGGCCGCCGGTGCCGGCCTCGGTGTCCCCGGTGACCGGCGATTGCGCGCCGTCGAATGCGTTCCAGCTGCCACCGTCGGTGATCACCATGTAGGGGAAGAACGATTCCTCGTCGTTCATGAACCCGACGGTGACTTCCTCCGTGGGTGCGAACACGGCGCCGCCGCGGTCGAAGTTCGCGAGGGCCTGCTGGAAGTCGTAGGCGGCACCGCCGGGCTCGGCGAGCTTGCCGGCTTCGCACGCCAGCAGCAGGTAGGAGCCGGGGGCGGACGTCGGGCGCGCGGCACGGAACGCCGCCGACTTCGCGACGATCTCGGCGAAGGTCGCTCCGTCGACCGACACCGTCCTCCCGTTGAACAGCGTGACCTTCAGGGCCGTCGGGCCGGCATGCGCGTTGATGACGAACGGGGCTTCGGAGGAATCGGCCCAAGGAACGGGGGCCTGGGAGTTCGAGGGCTCCTCCAGCTGGCCGATGGACTGGGAGAACTCTTGGACGGATCCGGGGAAGAAGTAGTTCTCCTTGGCGGCGCTACCACCCTCCTCGGCCCACGCCTGCATGTGCTCGACCCATTCCGCGTCGCTCAGGAAGGTGACGCCGATGGCCTCGTTGTCGGCGCTGGTCAGCGTTCGCACCTGCACGGCATTCGGCTTGAAGAAGATCTCCTGGTCCGCGCCCCAGCCCCGCAGCACACCGGACTCGTCGTCGGACTCGGAATCGTCGTCGGACTCGGAATCGGTGGTGGACTCGGAATCGGTGGTGGCGTCGTCGCTCGACTGTTGCACCGCATCGGGCGACAGCACCTGTGCGAACAGCTCCTCCATGCTCTGGACGGACGAGCCCAGGTCGGCGACCGGCTGTTCGAAATCGCCTTGCCCAACCGAGTCCACTGTAGACGTCGTGAGGTCATCGGTGTCGACCGACGCCGACGTGTGACCATCGCCTTGAGCCGAGGAGTAGCTACCGAAGGTGAGCTGCGACATCGGCACGGACATCGATTCGATCCCGGCGGCGCCGTTGCCGGCGATCGCGGACCGCAGCTCCGCCAGCACCTCGTTGAACGCCTTCTCGTCGCCGCTCGCCAGCGCCTGCTCGATCGGCTCGTTGAACAACGCGAGGTGCTTCTGGTCGACGACGGCGACCTGTCCTTCTTCCCTTCGCTGGTAGAGGTGGTTGTTCACTTCCGCCGCGATCAACTCCGAAGCGGCCTTCGGCAGGTACTCCGGCATCCCGTCGAAGACGTTCGCGTTCAGCACGAAGTGGCCCGGCTGGTAGAGCACGCCGTCGATCTCGATCGGGCCGCTACCCAGGTACCTGCCACCGATGATGTACTTCTGGGCGATACCGCCGGCGAAGGTGATCTCGCGCTCTCGCTGCATGTCCGTCGCGGGACCGAGCGTGTGGTTCGCCGCGATGCCACCGGGCGCGAGGATCCAGTACTGCCAGGTGTGCGTGCCCTCCTTGGCGTAGCGCGAGCTGAGCGAAGTGCTCACGAACATCGAGTTCGTGTTCTTCTCGACGTACTCCACCAACGAGATGTTGTGACCGTCCGGGCGCAAGTTGCCCGGATTGCGCGGGGAGAAGCCCGGACGCCGTTCGCCGTCGGCGCCATCGGCGCGCTTGACGCTGTAGATCTCGCCAGGCGAGAGCTTGTCGACGCGGTAGACGAACAACGGCGCGTTGATCACCCGGGGCCGCGGGACGGTGTTGTGGAAGGGCACATCGGTGACGGCCGCCGGTGGCCTGCCGTCCGACCACTCGTAGCGCAGCAGCTCGGTGATCCCCGGCTCGACCGGGTGCATGGCACCGATCTTCGTGCGGGCCAGGATATCGGGCCCCGACCAGACGTACTCGCCACCGAGAACCTTCGCCGTGACGTTGATGGCATCCGAGGTGCCGGTCGCGGCGATTTCAATGCTGCCGTCCAGGGACGTGGTGCGAAGCCACAGCCAGTCCGCGCTGTACTGGACCACGCGACCGCCCTGCACCTCCCCCGGCTGCCACTGCTCCCAGATCCCGTGGGGCAGACTCGTATCGGCGTCGGGCGAATGGTGCCCTTCGTCCAACTTGATCGGAGACCGGACCGGCGCCTGGAAGACCGGCGAACCGCCGTCGTTCGAGTAGAGGGTGCGGACTCCACCAGGACCGGCGGTGATTTCGCCGGTGGCCTTGGTGAACTCCAACTGCCGGTAGTACTTGCCGTTGTCGTTCCAGTGCGGGAATTCGAACACCAAGCTCCCACCGGTGTCCGAGTGCAAGACGCCGAGGTGCGCCGCACCGATCCGGTCGACGAGCAGCACCTGGTTACCGTTGGCGGCGAGCCTGAAGTGGCCGATGTTGTCGCCGGTGCGGCGGATCTGCCGCTGCTCGCCCCACACGATGTCCTCGATCGGGCCGGGCTCGAGGTGGCCGACGCCTCGCTGCTCTACCGAATCGGGCGACAGCATGTGCGCGGACTGGTCTCCTCCGGCGTGCACCGCCGGCCCCGCGGCGAAGTCCGACTGTTCCGCACCGCCCTGGGCAGGTGAGTGCTGCGACGTTTCCGGATCGTGCGCCACGTTCCCGGGTGCGACCTCTTCGAGCACCGTCAGGCCGCCGCCGGTCGAGATCACCTTGAACCTGCTGCCCGCCGGGAAACCGAGCTTGCCGTCCGGCAACAGGTGCGCCGATCCCCATTCCGCGCCGGGCGCGGCCAGGAACACGACCTCTCCGTCGTTCGCCGACGTCGACGCGAAGGCCGTGGCGGTCAGGCTCACCTCGTCGCCGGGCTTCGCGTTGGCCGGCCAGCCCATTCCACGCGCCGCACCTCCGGCCACCGTTCCCCCGGCGGCGGTGGCCATCGGGAGCCGGCGCACGCCGTTGTTCACCAAACCATCCACCAAGAGCGCGTTCGCGTCCTGGTCGCCTTGTGCCGACGCGAGGGCGTTGCGGAAGTCGGCCGCATCCAGGACACCCGATGCCGCGTGGTGCGCGGCGACGAGCTCGATGTCGGCCGAGGTCCCTGTCATCGCGGTCTCGGCTCCCTGGGCGAACAGAAAGCCCATCACCGCGGTGAAGTCGTCCTGGAGTCGCCCGCTGCTCTGCCAGAGACCGGTGTAGAAGGCGTAATCCCCTTCTGTCGCTTGGAAGTCCTGGAGGATCTGCTCCGCCGGCTCCTGATCCTGGAACGCCGCACCGTCTGCCGCCTGTTCGACATCGTCCTGCGCGGTCCCGTCCTGGCCGTCCGGCTGCGGCGACGTCCGCAGGGCGTTCGACGCACCCTCGTCACCAACGGAGTTCTCCGCTGCAGCGCTGTTGCCGGTGAGCTGCCCCGCCGTCGATACCGAGAAGACCTGACCAGTCGGGCCGTTCCCCGCACCGGGGACACCGGTGTTCTCCGTCGGCACGGCGACGACCTCTTCGAGCACGGTCACGCCGCCGTCGGTGGCGACGACCCGGAACCGGCTGCCCGCCGGGAAGCCGACATTGTCCTGCGGCAGCAGGTACGCCGACTGCCAGTTCGTGCCAGGTGCCGGGCGGAAAACCACGTCACCGTCGGTGTCGTTCGCCGAAGCGAAGGCCGCAGCGGACAGGCTCACCTCGTCGCCGGGCTGGGCCTCGGCCAGCCAGCCGGCCCACCGAGCCCCGCCGGTCACCTGAGCGCCGGTGAACGCCGGGAACCGGCGCACGCCGTTGTTCACCAACGATTCGATGAGCATCGCCCGCGGTCGCTGCTGCTGCAGGCCCGCGGAGAAGCCGAGGTGGCCCGCGTCGTCCAGGGCACCTGAGGCCGCCTGCTGCGCCGCGTACAGCTCGATGTCCGACAGCGCACCCTGCAGCAGGTTCGGGTCGTGCTCGGCCGAGAACTCGTACACTTCATCGTCTGCCGCCAGCAGCTGCTCTTCCTCCCAAAGCCGCTGGTAGACCTGGTAGTCCTGGTCAGTCGGCTCGAAGCCCGCGGTGATCCGCTCCTGGGCCAGCGCGGTGTCCTGCCAGGCCCGCATCGACGTGATGGCCTCGTGCAGGCTGTCGCCGAGTCCGGCCAGGTCTTCGGTCGAGTCGGTGTAGAGCCGATCGGTGTCCTCGATGTCGTTGGCCTCCAGGAAGCCGCGCAGGCCGCTGGTGAACCCGCTCAGCTCCAGGAGATCGGCGGTGCCGAACCGGTCATCCGATGCGAAGGCGCGGGCCAGGCCGAGCAGCGTCGCTTCGTCGAAGTCCGTGGTGGCGCGGAGCTGCTCCAGCTGCTGGACCGAGATGCCGAGCTCGGTCGCGATCTGCTCGGACATCTGCGGGATCGCGTCGCGGATGGCCTGGGCCAGCGCGGCTTCGGCGGTCTCGTCGGGCCCGGTGCCCTCCGGTAGCTGGTGCAGCTGCCAGCCGTTGTGGGACATGGCGTTGGTCAGCGTCACCAGCTGGCCCAGGGTCGGCTCGGGCAGCAGGTCGCCGGCGGCTCCCCGGTAGTGGGGGTTGACCACGTGCAGGCCGCTCTCCTGGAGCAGCGCGGATCGCACGTACTGCTTGCCGACGCCGCCGGGGAACCCGATTTCCTGCTCGAACGCCTTGTTCGTGGCGGGTCCGAGCGTCGCGTTGACGTCGACACCGCCCGGCGGCGCCACGATCTCGAACTGCCAGGGAGTCCCCTCGATGCCGAACGACGCGGAGCGGGTGGTGCTGACGAACATCGAGTTGTAGTTCTGGTGCACGTACTGCGCGATGTCCATGTTGTCGGCGGAGAACCCGCCGTCGTCGTCGTAACCGCCGAGCGGAATCCGGTTCGACGTGTTCAGCGGCGCGAAACCGGCCGGGAACACGATGACCGGACCGCGCCGGTCGATGCGGAACAGGACATTGCCGTCCGTCCGCCACAGCGGCGGCGGGTAGATGTTGCTCAGGTCCGCGGTCGGGTCGGCAGCCACCAACTTCGGGTCGGCGGCCGGCTGCGGGCTCGGCGCTGGCGCGATCGGGTGCTGCTGGCCGACGTAGGTTCCCGAGACGTCGACCGGCGGCCCGGGGGCGCCCAGGTCGTTGCGGACGAACTGGTAGCCGGCCAGCTTCGCCTTGTCCTCGACCTGGCCGAAGCCGGTACGGAACTCGTTGCGGCGCAGCTCGCCCCGGATGTGCTCGCCGTGCGTGCCCTGCTCCGCCACCTCAACGGTGATCGAGCCGTTCGGGTGCGCCGTGCGACGCCAGTTCCCGTCCAGGCTGAGCTGTGTGACCGTTCCGCCGGTGACCTGCGGCGCGCCCCAGTTCTCCGCGGGGCGGCTCGGCCCCGTCACGGCCGGGTCCAACCAGTGCTCCAGCTGGATCGCGGCCACCTTGAACTCGCCGATCTGCCCGGTGTCCAGGCTGACGGCCACGTGCTCACCGGCGGCGAAGTGCAGCGTCGTCATGCCGTCCTGGTGCGGCGTCTGCGCGGTGACCAGGTGGGCGGCGCCCAGCACGTCGATGAGCAGCAGGTGCTCACCGTCGGTGGACCGCCAGATGTGACCGATCGGCGCATCGTCGTGGCGGAGCTCGCTGCGGTCCCAGCCGTCGGAGGGCGCATCGTTGCGAACACCCGAATCCACCGCGGGATTCAGGGAGTCGTCGTCGCCCGGCGACATCGAGCTTTCGTCCACTGTGGAATTTGTGGCCGCCGTGTTCTGGTGCTCGGGCGCGTCCTCGGCCGTGACGGTGTCGACCTCGTTCGGCTGCCCGTTCTCACCGGCTTCCTGCTGCGCGGCCGAGGAGTCCGCGTCCGTCTGCTGCGTCGTGAGCGTCAGCTCGGACTGGATGTGGTCGGCCAGGCCCAGAGCCGGGTCGGCCTCGGTGTCTTCGGCCGCTGCCTGGCTCACCGCCTCCTCGTACGGCGGCGGTGGCGGCTGGTACGTCGGGACCGGGGTCACGGGATCGGCTTCCTGCGACGGGTTGCGCCGCCGGCCGTCCAGGTACTCCTCCCACGCCGCCGTGCTGGTCAGCCCCCGGGTGACCAGCACGTTCCGGAGTTCCGCCAGACCAGCCTGCCCGTCCTCGACGTCCGCCGAGATGGCGTTCCAGTCATTGCGGAAGAACGTCGCCAGCGCGTACGGCTCTGCCCGGAGCTCCGCCGCCGCCCGCAACAACGTCGGCGCGTCCAGGTCGTTGGCCCGCGCTGCGCGCGGCAGTTCGTCGGGAACCCGCCCGAGCGCCTGGCTCAACTCCGCCAGCCTGGTCGCGTCGAGGCCGTGGACGTCCACCAGGTCGCGCAGTCGCGCGGTGTCCCGCGCGGGGTCGAACCACGACTCGCCCCACAGCTGCGGGAAGTGCTCCCGGGACCAACTCTCGAGCTCGGCGCCCCGGCCCATCAGGCCCTGCCACCAGTCCCGGATCAGGTGGTCCGACCTGGTGGTGGCCGAGTCGGGGCGGGCGTCCCGGTAGTCGCTGAAATTCGCCAGCTCGCCGGGGCCCACCGCCGGGATGTTCCGGAAGAACCGCAGGTAGCCCGGCGAGAGGTCGGCCAGCTCCAGCCAGCTGTCGATGGCGCCGGCCGCGACCTCGTGCAGCGGCTCCTGGGCGGCCAGGCTCCCCAGCCAGGACATCCGCAGCGCCGGGAAGATGGCGGCATCGGAGATCGCGGCGAGATCGCGCACCTGGCCCAACCGGATTCCCCAGCCCCGCGCCGCCGTCAACAGCTCGCCGCGACCGGCGCGGCGCAGCTCGTCGACCTCGCGCACCAGCGCCGTCCGGTCGCTCGCGTCCAGCCCGTGGGTGTTCGCGTAGGTGGCCATGTCCACCAAGTCGCGCGAACCGCGGGCTCCCGGCCGCAGGCCGAGCTGCCAGCCGGCGATCAGGGGACGCAGCCCGTGCCGGTTCGGGTGGTACGCGATCGAGATGGCCTTCATGACGTTCGGCCATGCCTGGGCCGCGTGGCCGAACCTGCCGCGGCGCGTCCCGTCCACGCTCATGCCGTGTTGGGTGAGGTAGTTCCGGAAGCCGTCCAGGTCCGTCCGGCCCAACTGCCGAACCTGGCCGCGGAAGGACGCGAGGTCCTCCGGACGCAGCCCGTATCCCGCCAGCGCATCGCGGAGGTTCGCGGCCACCGACTCCGGCGGGGCGTCCCGCCCGATCAGCGACTGGTCGAGCAGGCCCAGGTCGTCGGTCGTGACACCGAGCTGCTGGCCGACCTCGCTGCGGAAGTCCGAGCCCCCGTGCGCCGGCCCCGTCGCGGACAGGGCCGAGCCGGCGATCGCCTCCGCCATGCCGGCAAGGGACGCCCCGGAGCCGAAGATGCCCTGTGCGAGGTCGGCAACGGACAGGCCAGGCCCGGTGATCACCGGCGGAACGCCCATGTCGGCGAGGTTGAAGCTGGTGAGCCTGGAGCGGAGCACGTTCGTCCACGCAACCCTCGGGTCCAGCCCGGCGGCCACTTCCTCGTCCACCACCTGCCGGACTCCCTGCTCCTGGGCCAGCCCGGAAAGCTGGTTCGCGAAGACGCCCAGCTCCTGCGCGACCGACGCCTGGATGTCGGAGAACCGGAATTCCCTCGGCTGCTTGGAGTCCTGTTGCTGCGGTCGCGACGAGCTCGACGAACCGGCCGCGTTGGACGAATTCGCCCGGTTCGACGGGCCTGCCTCGTCGGAGCCGAACTCGCCCGTCAGGTGCGCCCAGTTCTGCGCACCGCCCAAGGTGCGCGGGCGGGGCGGGTACAGGTCGGGGTAGTTGCGCACCAGGCCCTCGGCGAAGTCCTTCGCCGCCTCCGAGCCGTTCTTCAGCTCTTGCCAGATCATCTTGATGTGGTCGTCGAACTGCCGACGGCCCGCGGTGTTGGTGGCGTCGATGCCCAGCAAGTGCACGCCGGCCTCGGCGGCGATCGCATGTGCCTGGTCGTACGCCCCCGGGTTGGTGGGCATCTTGCCCTTCGGCAGCCACGCCTCCAGCTTGGCGTACTTCGCCGCCCACTCCTGCTGGGTGCCGGAAACAGCGTCCTCGACCGGCTCGGTCGTCGATGTCTCGTCGTCGACCGCTTCCTCGGTGGACTGGTTCTGGGAATCCGCTTCGTTCAGGAGGTTGTTCGCGCCGGAGTCCTCCGGCAGGTCCTCGATCGGCGTCGGCTGCAGCGGCGGTCCGTCGTCCTGGTTCGTGGTCGAGGATTCGGTGTGGGCGTCCGTGGCCTGGTCGTCGTCGCTGGTCTGCTGGGCGGTCTGGGAGGTGACGGTCTTGGGGAGTTCCCAGCCGAGGGCTTCGGCCTCCTCCTTGGTGACCGTGGCCCACAGGCCGTCCCGGTGCACCGCGTCCTGCTGGTGGCTCGTCTCGATGCCGAAGCGGGACAGCGCCTTGGCCATGGCGGTGTACTGGACGTCGAAGGAGTACAGGTAGCGCGTCTGCGGCCCGTGCTCGGTGAAGACCTTCCGCTCGATCCCGTCGAAGGAGTCCTCTGTGGACTTGTTCTTGCGGCCGCCTGCGGCCTCCGCACCGATGTAGACGTCGCCCTTCATGCTCGTGCTGCCGAGCCCGAACTGCGTGCCGGTGCCGTTCGCCTTGGACTCCGACACCGACCAGATCTGGTCCTGCGACGTCTCCCCGCCGTTGGTGCGCAGCACCGTCAGCAGGCGCGGGTTGGCCAGCTGGTACTTCATCCCGATCTCGTAGTCGCTGGCGAACGCCTTCTCCGCCAGCTTCATCTCGTGCGTGACCGCGCCGGTCATGAACTCCTTGGCGTTCGAGCGCAGCATCTCGTCGGACAGCAGCTCGCCCAGCTGCATCCGGTGCGGGCTGGCGTGCCCGGCGAACCGCTGCGCGGCCGGAAGCACGTCCGTGCCGGACTTGGCGGCCTTGCCGACGGCTTGGGCCGCGAGGTCGACCAGGCCGTTGCGGTACTGCTTGGTCACCTCCAGCGACTTGGCGCTCAACGCCGCCTCGGTGACGTTGTTGTCGTCTGCGGCGAACGTGCCGAGGTGCAGGCCCCAGCTGTGGCCGACCACGTCCAGCAGGTACTTCGGCATCTGCAGCGTGGCCTGCGCCGGCACGGTGTCGAGCGTGGTGGACACCGCGGCCGCGTCGCGGAACGTCTCGGGCTTGAGGGTCTCCAACAGGAAGGAGTCGGCCTTGTAGTACTTGACCTCGTAGTGCAGCTCCACCGGCAGCTGCACCTCGATGTGCTCATCGCCGTGCTCGATCCGGGTGCTGTGCTGCCCGCGCGTGTCCCCTGTGGACAGATCTTCGGCCTCGCTGCGGTTGTACCCGGCCTGCACCGACGGGCCGGTGATGACGGCCGGGTCGGAGGTGTCGAGGAGGATGTTGAAGGCGCCGGACACTCCCTTGTTCGTTGCGGTGGAGCGCTGTCGCTGGTCCCCGTGGCCGCCCTGGGTCTCGGAGAAGGACCGCCCGGTGGGCAAGTCCGTCACGTTGGCCCGCTGGTTCCAGCCCTGCACGGGCTCGGCCCAGACGTGCAGGGAGAAGTAGCGCGCGCCCAGCTTCTTCGGGGCACGCTCGTAGAACGTCACCCCGCCGTTGAGCAGTTTCTGCTGCATGGCCGGGTTGTCGAGCTGCTGGAGCCGCCGCGACGTCGGCTGGTCCGCACCGCGCACCAGTGCGGGCGCGTGCTTTTCGAGGAACTTCACGAAGGGCTCGTCGAGCGGCTTCGAAGTGGCCAGCTTCGTCAGCCTGGTGTCGGAGCTCATCGCCTTGCCGAGGTCGGCGAGGCCGGCGGCCGGCTTCTCGGGGCCGAGCGGGATCGCGCCGCCGTCGAACAGGGCGTTGGCCTCCCGCTCGGACATCACCACCAGGTACGCATCGCGCATCAGGTAGCTCTGGGTCTTGCTGCTGCCCTTCGCCGGATAGGGGTTGAACAGGTCCCCGTGCAGCGCGTTCTGGCTGGTGCTCACCCGCTGGTCCACCACCGCATGGGCCAGCACCAGCACCTGCTTCTCCTGCGGCACCTGCTGGGTGATCTTCGTGGCGCCGCTGCTGGAGCCGGACTGCCCGGTCCCCCACGAGCCGGCCAGGGTCGCCACGCCGTCGACGCCGATCACGCCGAGCTGGCCGTTGACGCCGCCTTCGAGGCCGGTGCCGGTGCCGTGCGACACATTGCCGCTCAGCTTGGTGGCTTCCTGGGCCGTCAGCAGATCGGCGGGCACCTCGCCGAGCACCTTGGAGCCGAACAGCGTGATGCCGGCCTGCTCCATCGACGACCGGTCGTAGCGCCCCCAGGAACCGTCCTTGACCGCGTTGGCGACCACCTTGGGGCCCTGGTGCGCGACCGACGCGGCGGTGGCGAACGCGTTGGGTTCCGGAAGCACGTGAGACGTCGACCGGTGGGTGAAGGGCAGCTTCAGCCGGACGTCCTCCCACCACGCCTTCACCGCGTGCGTGCCGTCCATCTGCAGCTGCTTCGAGTGCTCCTTGAACAGCTCGAAGAGCTTGTCACCGTCGGGCGCCGAGACGACCAGCAGCTTGTCCGACGGCAGCTGCGGACCGAGGTCCGAGCGGGTGGTCGCGTCCTGGCCGGCGGGGAGGAGCTCGACGGTGCCCTGGTGCAGCTCGTCGGCGTGGTTCGCCTTGAACTCCGGGACCTGGTACTCCGCCACCGTCTCGACCGTGGCCTGGCGGATGCGCTGGAGACCGCCCTTGCCGGACACCTTGACCATGACGTCCAGGTCGAGGCCCTGCTGGAGCTGCACCGCCGGGCCGCGGTAGTTCTGCTTGGTCTCGATGGTCGAGGCGGAACCGGCGCCCGAGCCGGTGCTCCAGGACTTCTTGGCGTGGCCGCCGAGGTTGGCGTTGAAGTACAGGCGGTTCCCCGGGGCCGATACGAAGTTCCGGATCCGGAACCGGCCGTTGACCACTAGCTTGGCGGCGATACCGGTGCCGGTGCTGCCGCTGTTGGACACCTCGACGCCGCGGGTGCTGGAGAGCTCGGCATGTGCCACGTGGTCGGCCCGCAGGAAGTCCTTCGGGGTACCGGTGACCGACACCTCCATCTTGTAGTCGCCGAAGTCGAAGGTCGCGGTGAAGGCGTGCTTGCCCCGGTCGCGGGCCCGTTCCTGCTGGTTGTCCAGGAGCTGCTGGTAGACCTTCGGCCAGTCCTCCAGCTCCATGCCCTGCTTGCGCAGCTGCTGCTCGAAGTCCTCCAGCGCTTCGATGGCCGACTTGTCGCTGTGCACCGCGAACTTGCGGCCGCCCACCTCCACGTCGGTGGCGATGGAGGTGGTGCCGATCTGGTTGAACTCCCGCACCAGTTTCACCGGGTCCAGCGCGGCGGCCTTCTCCGCCAGCTCGGCCAGCAGCTGCTTGCGTTCGTCGGTGGTCAGCGAGGTGTCGGCGATCAGCGCGTCCCGGCCGGCCCGGAGCACCTTATCCAGCACGCCCTCGGAACCGTGCAGGTACTTCAGATCCGTCAGCGGGGTGTTCTTGGCGAGGGCGGCGTAGTCCTTCTTCCGCTGCTCGGTGAGGTCGGGGTCGGGCTTCGGCAGCGGCGCGCGCTGCAGCGAACCGTCCAGTGCGGACTTCAGCACCTGTTCGAAGTTCGCCTTGTTCTCGTCGCGCACTGTCACGTACACGCTGATCTGTTCGCTGCCCGAAACCTGCTTCGGGTGCGGCTTGCCGTCGACGTCGACCGACATCGAGAAGTCGAGGGACATCTTCAGCTCGTACTTCGTGCCCTCCGAGGTGTGGAAGGCCTTCTCCTTCAGGTAGGGCTTCTCCTTGCCGCCGAAGCCCTTGTCCTGACCCGCCCCCGCGCTCAACGCGCCGTTGATGCCCGCCTGCACCGGGAGCAGGGCGTTCATCACCGCGGTAACGGTCTTCAGGAAGCGGGCCGTGACGCCCAGTCCGAAGCCGCCGCTCGCGCTGTTGCCGAAGGTGAACCCGAAGTTGCGCCGCCGGGTGGTGCCTGCCGTGACGGTGGACGTGCTCACCTCCTCGACGCCGTGGAGGCGGAAATCCCCGGACAGGTTCAGGTCGAGCCGCTGGTTGCCCGCGGTGAACTTGTTGCGCAGGAACTGCGCGACGGTGTCCAGCTCCGGCGGTAGGCCGTCGATCGCAGGCCGCTTCGGGTCGAGCTGCACGACCGAAGTGGCGGGCACGGACATCTTCGTGAACACGCCGCGCAGGTAGTTGTCCATCAGGCCGTGGCCGGAGATCCGGTCCGCGACGTTGCGGTTCAGCGCCTTGTCGTGCGGCGCGATGTCCGCCAGGAGGTCCAGCACCTTCTGCCGGAAGCCCCGCAGGCCGGTGTAGCCCGTGACGGCGGCGATGAGGTTCTCCGCCGCGAACGGCATCGCCGGCGCCTGGCGTCCGGGCGGCAGGGTGTGGCGCACGGGATCGGTGATCTTGTTCCCAACGGCATCGGCCGGGTAGCCCAGATGCGCCTTCTCGGGCAGCTCGCTGATCATCTCGACCGGCGCCGCGTCCTTGTCGTGCAGCGTCGCGCGCAGCTCGAACCCGACCTCGAAGACATCGTCGATCTTGTTCTTCAGGACGTGCAGGTTGCTGTCCGTCTCGGTGAAGCCGAGCTTGACCGCGGTCTCCCCGGAGAGCTCCAGGAGCGGCAGCACGTAGAGCAGGTCTTCGCCGATCGGGGTGATCACCCCGCTGACCGCGTTCACCGAGATCTGGTGGGCGTGGGTTTGGGAGCCACCGCCCGCCGGCGCGGTCTCCAGCGCGGCCTGCTGCATCGCGGCCTCGGCCAGCGGGACGTTCAGCACGTGGGCCGCGGTCTTCGCGTCGAGGTGGAGCCACAGGCGGCGGTCGTCGCCCATCGGCACCATGACGCCCTCGCTGAGGGAGATCAGCAGGCCCACCGGGCCGCGACCGCTGTCGAGCGTCTCCAGGTGCGTGCGCAGCGCGGCCAGCGCATCGGCGTCGAGCGGGTTCCGCTGGTTGTTCCGCACCCCGTCGACGAGCATGTCGAGCAGCTTCGCCCGAGCGGCGTCGAGGTCGGCGACCGAGTGTTCGCCGATCTTGAGCAGCGCGGCATCGGTGGTGATCGTCTTGTCCTTGGCCAGCGGAACCGGCGTCCGCTCGTCGAAGGCCGGGCCGCCGTTCAGATCAGATAGGTTGGACGAGTCGCTGGACTGCTTCGGGGCGTCCTCCGAATCGGACTCCACGAGCGTCGTGGTGCCCAGGACCTTGTTCGAACCCTCGCCGGACAGGCCCGCGTGCTGCTGCGAAGGACCCGAATCGACGAAGTGGGCCTGGATCGGGGTCTGGAACCCGTCGAAGTCGATGGAGTCCACATCGGACAGGTGGGCGTTGTTCGCGACGTCGTCGTCCGGCAAAACCGGTTGCTTGCCCTTCGACAGGGCATCCGGCTTCGGGAGCCCGAACGAATCAAGCGACTCCACATCGGACAGCTGGGTCTTGCTCGCGACATCGTCATCGCGAACCGGCGTCTCCCGCTGCTGCTGGGCTTCCTGGATCGACTTCAGCAGCGCATCGAACTCGCCCGGATTGTTCGGGTCCGCGTTCGACAGCTGCTGCACGGCCCGGTAGTAGGCGGCCAGCTCTTCGTCGGCGCCGGCCAGCTCCTCGATCCCGGACAGGTCAGGGCCGGTCGACCGCGAGGTGGCACCGGTCGTCCGGTCCTCGGTGGTGGTCGTGTTCTCGTCGTGGGAGCGGACCTTCGCCGCATCCGCGGCGTCCACGTCGAACGACACGCTGTTCGGGTACTGCACCCGCTCGTCGCCGGCCTTACCCCACTTCCCGCCGCGCTTCTGGGTTTCCACCTCGATCTCGTAGACGACGCTGCCGTGGAAGCGCTCCAGCTCCGCCTTGGACGTCTTCTCGTTGCCCTCCTCCTTGGTGACGTTCTGGACGCCCAGCTGAGTCGCGGTCTTGCGGGTCAGCGGGTTGAAGCCGGTGTTGTTGGTGCTCGGTGGAACCGTGGTCAGATTGCCGGACCCGAGGTAGCCGCCCTTCTCCGCGTTGGTGGTGAGGTGGCCGGTGTGCTTCCGATCGTGCTTCTGCTGCTGCGCGGGCAGCTTCCAGGACACCTCGTGCTCGGGGTCGAACAACCGCATCTTCACGCGGAGCCGGATCTGCTCGTTGCGGGTGCGGTCCGGCACCTCGAACTTGATGGTCTGGCCGTCTTCGCTCAGGAAACTCCTCGCACTGTTCTGCAGCATCTCCGGGGACAGGAAGGTCTCCAGCTTGTTCCGGTTCGCCGTCCCGGGCCCGAACGCGCGGGCCTCCGGGGTGCCGAGCCCGCCGATGAGGTCGGCGGCCTTCTGGGCCAGGTCGCCGGGAAGCACCTTGGTGACGTGGAACGACGACATCCCGGGCACGTCCGCGGTGATCTCCGACGGCGGGTCAGTGGGCGCGGGCACGCCTCGCGAGTAGCCGTCGACGCCGCTGCCGATCAGGCCTTCCGGCAGCTCCAGACGCGTCACGCCGGTGAAGCCGTCGTCGGTGTGCACCGTGCGCGAGCCGACGTCGCGGAACGATTTGCCGCCGGCCAGGCCGTTGGTCAGCGTGCTCACCAGCAGCGACGGCCGGTCGACCTTGATCAGCTCGATCCTGAACCGCCCGCCCTGCTCGAACTGCGCGATGTCGCCGGTCCGGGTGCGGTGCTGGTAGTTGTCCGTGACCGTGTTGCTGACCTCGACGCCCTCCGCCACGTGCCCGCCGAA
This sequence comes from Saccharopolyspora sp. NPDC050389, assembly GCF_040655595.1. Lineage (NCBI taxonomy): Bacteria > Bacillati > Actinomycetota > Actinomycetes > Pseudonocardiales > Pseudonocardiaceae > Saccharopolyspora > Saccharopolyspora sp. NPDC050389. The sequence goes on along the minus strand of NZ_JBFAKG010000020.1, from coordinate 100,345 downwards.
CACGATGGCCGGTCCGGCGCTGCCGTGCGCGTTGGGGATCATCGGGCGCAGGACGAGACCGGCGGTGGTCTTGACCGACCGGGTGCCCTGCTTCTCGGCCGAGACGTTGTAGGCGGTCTCCGCCGAGCCGCCGGAGCCCTGGTGGATCAGCTGCGTGGCCGGACCGACCGGCTCGAAGGTGATCTTCACCGTGTAGCGGGTGCTGCCGCTGAAGAAGTTCGCCCGGGTGAAGGTGTGCGTCCAGCCGCCGTTGAGGATCTGCCGGATCGCCCCGGGGCTGTTCAGGCCGGACAGCGCGCGCACCGGGTCGAACGCCGGCGGCCGCCCGCCGCCGGACGGGTTCCAGTGCGGCACCACCTTCGGGAACTTCTCCGCGACGGACTTGACCGCCCAGTCGAACAGGCTCTTGTTCCCGTGCGGGATGAAGTCGACGACCTTGACGTCCTTGTCGAGGGCCTCGCCGATCCGGCTCAGCACCGGCACCCCGTTGGGCTTCTCGACGCGCTCGACGTGCGGCGGGGTCCACCCGTCCGGTGCCGGCAGGCCCTGCGCCACGCGCTGGTCCTCGGTGATCGCGACCACAGCGCTCTTCCGGTGCAGGAACTCCGTGCTGCCCTGGGTCGGCTTGGCGATCTTGGGGGCGATGTCGGCACCCTTGGTGTTGGTCTGGCCCCAGAGCTCCTGCCAGGTGTCGTGGAACACCGTCGCGTCGAGGTCGACGAGGTAGAAGTGGATCGGCGACGCATTGGACGCCGTGGTCTGCTTGTCCGTGCTGGCCAGCGCGTCCCGGTCGCTGTTCTCGGCCTGGTAGCCGAAGCCGGCGCCGAGTTCGCCGACACCGAACAGGACCGTGGCGTTCACGTCGCCGGCGATGCCCGAGCCAACGCCCTCGTGCACCGACTTCTCGCTCGTGGTGGCGCCGTGCCACTTCATGCCGTCGACGGTGCCGAGCGGCACCGGGTTGTAGTACTTGTACTCGAAGCCCCCGGCCCCGCGCCGGTCGAACGCGTAGCCGTCGACCGTCCCGAAGTTGCGCGTCTGCGGGCCTTCGCCCGCCGCCTGCTGCACGATGTCGAACCACTGGCGGCTCATGTCGTCGGCTTGGGTGAAGGGCTTGGTGAACCACAGCTTCGACTGGTTGCCGTTCGCCGTCTGCAGGTCCCGGAACTCGCTGTTGAGCGGCCGGTAGTTGTCCGGCGACCAGACCAGCATGGCGTCCCGCACCTCTTGCGCGAACGCCTCCGGGTTCTGCTCCATGTGCTTCGTCCGGGCATCACCGCTCAGCGGGGCATCGGTCTGCAGCTTCGCCGGCAGGTCGATCAGGGGCGCGGGCACCAGGTAGCCGGCGATCGCGTCGACGTCCACCTCACCGAGATCGGTGCGGATCTGCGACTGCCCGAGCTTCGTCAGGTCGGACGGCTTGTGCACGGCCGCGTTCAGCCGATCGCCGAGGCTGACGTCGAGGGTCTCCTGGACCTGCACGTGGAAGGTGACGGCGCGCTCGACGATGCTGCCCGGACCGGTGTACTTGAGCTTGTTCTCGTGGCCGGAGGCGGCGAGGTGGCCGCCGAGCCGGTGGCCGTCGCCCTTGCCCTGCGCGCTGGCCCCGACGCCGGCGTAGTTCGGGTTTCCGAAGCCGTCCTTGGCCAGGCGCCCGCGGAGGATGAAACCCAGGGTGCCCTGGAAGCCGAGGGTGTTCTTGTCCCGTTCGCGCCAGTTCGTGCTGTAGGAGCGGGTGCCGGTCGAGACGATCTTGTCCTTCTTGTGCTCGGCCAGCATGTCGCCCAGCAAGCCGTCCACGGTGACCGCGTAGTGCCGGTTCCCGTGATTCACCTGCACCTGCAGGGGATTGTCGGGCAGGTCGTCGTAGTGGTGGGCGAGCCGGGTGAACTTGGCCGCCAGTTCGAACGCGCCGAGCCCGGCGAGCTGCCTCTTGATGTCGCGCAGCGCGGCTTCGTCGAGTTCGACTCCTTGGTCGTTCAGGCGGCCGACGATCAGGTCGTACGCCTTCTCGAAGACCTGGTGCGCGTTCTCGACGTGCTTCAGGTCGTTCAGCAGCCCGCTGTTGGACACCACCGCGCGCAGCGCCGCGGCCCGCTGCGGGTCCAGCGCGGTCTTCGGCGGCGGGCCGGACGACTCCGGCTTCTCGCTCTGCAGGGCTGCGTCGAGCGCATTGCGGAACGCCTTGGTCTTCGACTCCTCGACGGACACGTAGTACGCCCCGCCGTCGCTTACCCCGAGGTCGTGCTTGGTGACCTTCAGGTCGCCGACCTGCCGCGTCTCCAGGTCCACCTGGAAGCCCGTGTCCAGCCGGAAGAGCCGCATCGGGGCGTCGACCAGCAGCTTCTGCTTGGACGTCCAGGACACCTTGTTGGTGTCGGTGCTCTTGCTGGTCGCCCCGACGCCGAGGTGCCCGTTCGGCGCGGCCTGCAGGTGCGGCAGGATCTCGCCCGCACCGCCGACCCGGATGCCGGGCTCGAAGCCCATCGTGGTGCTGCTCTCCTGCAGCTCCTCGTAGGTGTGCCGCCGGTCGATGCCGATGCCTGCGGTGAACTCGCCGAGGTCCTCGTAGCCGCGGACCTTCGGCTGGAAGTGCAGTGTGGACTCGGCGGGCTTAGTGCTCTGCCAGAACCGGAACCGCGGCAGCTTGCTCCCGACGTCCGGGCGGTGCGTGATGGAGAACCCGTGTGCCAGGGACGGGACGGACTCCTCTTCGAACTTCCCGGCGTTGACCTTCGCGCTGAGGTCATTCCACCACCCGGTGTGCTTGCGGATGTGGTCCGGGAGGTTCTTGAAGATGTCCTTGTGCAGGTTGCCGAGCTTGACCGCGTCCACATCGGCGGCCAGCTCGGTCACCTCGGTGGGCAGCGCGACCGGATCCTTGCGGACCGGGACGTTCTCGCGCAGGGCCTCGACCGCCGGGGCCAGCAGCTCCTTCGAGTAGGCCAGCTTCGCGGTGCCGAAGTGGGCCTGCCCGGAGAGTCCGCCGTCCGCCTCCCAGCGCAGGTCGAAGTCGACGTCGAAGATGCTCTTCGCCGAGCTGAACTTCACCGTGCTCGTCACCGAATCGGAGTGCCGGGCGCCGAACTTGTTGCCGCGATCCCCGTTCAGGGTGAGGGTGGGGACCACGTTGACGACGCCCCGCGCCACCGACAGCACCACGCCCAGCGCCGCGTTGAACGGCGTGCGCCGCACGTTCTCCTTGCTGTCGTGGAACGTCTCGGCGGTCTCGTTGACGGTCTTCTGCTGCAGGTTCGTGTCCGAAACGCCGGCCCGGATATCCGTGAGCGACAACTTCAGGTGCACGTCGTGGTGCTGCGTCGTGGTGCCGCTGCCATCGGCGTTCGGCACGTCCACCGCGACCTTGAACAACCTGCCGTTGGACAGCGCTTTCAGCAGGCCCAGCTCACCGCTGTTGTAGACCAGTTCGGTGAGCTGTCCGGTCAGGTTCTCGGTGGCCTTCTCGTCGCCCAGGTCGATTCCGCCCGCGACCTTCTCCGCGACCTGCTGCGCGGCCTGCCAGCGGGTCTTGCCCTCGCCCGGGCCCGGAACGACGTCGAACAGCTTCTCCACGCGGATGGTCTTGCCGGTGATGACGCCGTCGCGCACCAGCGTGATCGGCACCTTCTCCGGCATCTTCTGCAGCTTCTCGGCCGCCTGCAGGAAGTCGTCCCGCATGCTGCCGAGCCCGGTGTCGGTCAGCTCCAGCTTCGGCGCGCCGGAGGTCGAGGAGTCCTCGAACCGGCCCATCTCCTCCCGGAAGCCCGGGCCCCGGCTGTCGTTGTCGAGGCCCTTCAGCAGCTGCTCGGCGAAGTCCTTCGCCGCCGAGCCTCCGGACTGCTCGTTCAGGTTGGTGGTCGAGGCGTCCGCGTTCGGATGCGCACCGCTGTTCTGCCCCTGGTTCGACAGCACGGACATCTCGATGTCCTCGCCGGAGTCCTCGTCCGGAACGCGGCGCAGCGGGGCGTCCGGGCTCTCCGGCGTCTGGTGCGCGCCGGTGCCGGCGGACACCATCGTCGCCGCCTTCGAGAACTCGGCGAGCCGGTGCGTCCGGGCGTCGGGGTCGGGGATGTCGAGGTAGCGCAGTGCCGAGTCGGGCAGCCGGACCGGGCGTTCCGTGAATCCGGAGCCGTTGCTGTCGGTCACCGTCGTGACATCGGTGACGCTGGTGACCATGCCGGCCAGTTCCGGGCGAGACGCGAGGTAGCCGAGCGCGGCGGTCCAGATGACGTCGGGCCTCTCGTGCCGGGAGACCAGCTCGTCGACCAACGTCAGGTGCAGGTCGCCACCGCGGTTGTGCAGTTCCCGGATCAGCGTCTGGACGACCTTCTTGGTGAGGTTGACCGTCGCGGCCGGATCGCCGGCCCGCACCGTCTGGAGCGGAACCGTCTGCCTGGTCCACGAGCGGCCGCTCTCCACCTCCATGTCCGGTGCCTTCGGGAAATCCGCCCGGCCGCGCTCCAGTCCGAGGTTGGTCGCGATCTGGTCCAGGTTGTCGGGACCGGTCCGGTGCATCACGGAGAACCGGCGAGCCTGCAACTCGGGCAGCCCGTGGTAGAGGTTCGCGCCGGCGCTGCTTTCGAGGCTCCACTGGGAATCGGGGATCAGCTCGCGCTGCGACTTGGTGTAGTTTCCGGCGAGGTGCGCCAGGTAGGTATCCGCGAAGGGATGTCCCTTCGGCAGCACGAACAAATCGTTGCCGGCAGTGCTCGTCCTGTCCTCCTTGACGTGCACGCCGTACCCGGGGCCGGTGCTGGCGGTGGTGGCGGATGCCTGGAGGTAGCCCGCGCCGGTCACGTACTCGCCGTCGCTGTAGAGCCCGCCGAAGCGCTTCAGCACCTCCATCCGCAGAATGTCGCTGGCAGCGGCGTAGCCGGCCTTGGTGCCCTTCGCCAGCTCGGCCAGGAACGGCGTCTGCAGCTTCATCGGCGCGTCGCCGTTGAACACCTCGTGGACGTTGGCCAGGATGACCCCGTGGTCCTTCGCCCAGGCCTTCAGCTGGAGGACTTCCGGGGACGCGCCGCCGGCGAACTCGGCGCGCGGCACATCGATCCACAGGACGACCCGACCGCCGTTGCAGCCGAGCTCGGTGGTCGACTTCTCCAGGTTTTCGAGCATCTGCAACTTGCTCGCGGAAGAGCCGGCGAAGAAGTCGGTCACCGGACCGCCGAGCCAGATCGAATGCCGCACGTGCGGCATTTCGAGCTGTTCCGGAAGCGGTGAATCGGCGTTGGGAGCCCAGTTCGGATTGGTGGGCTGGTACACGGTCACCGGCACGACGCTGCCGTCGAGCGCCTCCGGCATCAGCCCGCCGGTGGTCAGGTCGTCGCTGGACCTGGCCAGATCGAGCTTCTCCAGCAACTGGATGCCCTGACCGGCGCTCAGCTTCTCGAAATCGGCACCGTAGCTGGTGCTCGGCACCGACTTCGGGAGCGATTCGGAATCCAGCAGGCCGAAGTAGTCAGGTTCCAGAACCGTGTTGGCGTGCTGCGGGCGCTGCGGGTTCGGCAGCGTGTCCTCGGTCAGCTTCGCGATCAGCTCGTTCGCCGCGGTGACGACGTCGAGATCCGGCCCGCTGCCCTCGTCCGGGGCGCGGCGCGGCGGGACGTCCGAGTCCTCGGCGAGCTGGTGCGCCTGCGTGTCGGGATCGCCGGTGTCGGTCACCGTCTTGTGGGTGTTCGCCTGGGAGATGTTGAAGGCGCCCATCTCGCGGGCGAGCCATTCGATCTGCCACAGGTGGCGGGGCTGGAGATCCTGGTCCGTGCTCGGCCTCGCGCCCATGAGGTTGTTCTTCGAGTCGTGGCCCCGGTGCCGGCGAGCCGGCGGCTTCTTCTCTGCGGTGGTCTTGCCATCCGCCGCGTCGCCGACGGTGCTTTCGGTGGCGAGCCCCTTCGGCCGGACGGGCTTGCTGTTGAACACCGGCGGGGCGGTGTCGAGGTGGTTGAAGAGATATTCGTCGACCAGGCCCAGGGCGTGCCCGATCTCGTGGAGGTAGCGGCCCTCGTTCTCGCCCAGGACCCAGTGCCCCTGGTCCGTGGCCTTCGGCTTCTTCGCGTCCTGCTCGACGAGGTTCACGGTGTTGTGCGCGTCGGTGGCCTTGCCGACGAACTCCAGGTTCACGAGGAACTCGTCGCCGCTGGGCAGCTTGTAACCCGCGTTGAACTTCTCGGCGACCAGGGCCTTGGTCGCGTTCATGACGTGCGCGCGCTGCTCCGGCGTGCCGCCGACGAGGTGGATCTTGTGCGTGTACTCCTGGACGTGGGCGTTCGGGCCGACCTGGATCTTCCGCAGGTCGTAGCCGACGGTCCCGCGCATCTGGCCGAACTTGTGCCGCTTCACGTTCGCCAGGTCGGTGGCGGACACGTGGGTCACCACGTCGTGGATGTTGCGCAGCAGCGGGTTGCCGTCGGCGTCGAATTCGGTGCTGGATTTGAAGGTCTGCGCCGGCACCTCGTACTCGGTGCCGTGCTTGTCCCCGTCCTTCGCCATCCCCAGCACGTCGACGGGTTCGACCTTCACCGTCACGACCGGAGCCGAGTTGCGCAGGCGCTCCCACTCGCCCTCGGCCAGCTGCTTCGGGTCGAACGGCGGGTGCCCTTTCGGACGCATCCACGGCTGCTGTTCGATCGTGTCGTCGGTGTGCCGCAGCCGCAGGTCGTCCAGCCTGCGCCGGCCCTCGTCGTTGAAGCGGAAGTCCGGCTGCTTCCGATCGCCGTCCTGCGTCGGCGGGTTGTCGTCGCCCTCCTTCGTCTCGGACTGCGCCTGCTGCGCCGGGGAGTCCGGGTGCGCGGCGGTGTCGTTCGGCTGCGGCACCGGGGTATCGGAGCTGGTGGCGACCGGGTTCGGCGGCGTCGGCGCGGTTTGGCCGCCCGTGCCGACGTGCTGGGTCGCAGTGGTGGCGGTGGTGTTGCCGGAGCCGGTGGACGGCGCCGGCCCGGACTCGGTGGAGACCTGCTGGCCGTGCTGCGTCGGCGCGGGGTCCTGCTGCACCGCGCTGTCGTCGGTGATGTTCGGCGCGGGCCGGGTGGGAGTGCTCGACTCCGTCACCAGCTTCTGCGGCGTCTCCAGCGTGGAGTTCGGGGTGTTGCTGTGGCTGGGACCCGGGCCGCCCGACTTCGACACGGACTGCGGCGTCGTGCTGGGAGCGGTGGAATTCTGCGGGCCGGACGTCGTCTGCACCGGGGTCGGCGGGGCGATGCCACCCTGCGGCGGAGCGACGACCTGCTGTTCACCGCCCGAAACATCCTGCTGGTGCTGGCGGACTTGATCCTCGGGATCGTCCACTTCGAGCATTTCGAGGTCCGACTCATCCACGTCGCTGGTGTCGAAGTCGGAGTCGTAGTCGCGGTTCTCGTCCCGGGTGTTCCTGTCGTGGCTGTTGCTGTCCGAGCCGTCCGAGGTGGTGTCGCCGGGGAACTCGCCGGTCGAACTCGTGGTGCTGTCGGACATCCACGACCTGACCGACCTGTTGTCATCGGACGAGGAGTCGCTGTTGCCGTTGACCGTCGAGGTGTCGCTGTTGTCGTTGACCGTCGAGGTGTCGCTGTACAGCGAGGTGTTGTCGGATTCGGTCTTGAGGTCCGACGCGGACGGCGCGTCCGGGATGGACATCTTCGGGTGGTCGGCGCCCCACACCGCCTGCTTGACCTTGTCCGAGAGCGGATCTCCGACGAAGCTCTCGCCCAGGTGCTCGGCGGCACCCATCGCCATGCCGCCGGTGAAGCTGTACCAGCTGACCTTGAACTCGTGCTCCTCGCCGAAGAACAGGTTGTTGAAGCCCTCGCTGAGCACCCCATGGACGCCGTAGACCGGCGACCCCAGCACGGAGGTGCCGAACATGAACATCTTGGTGCCCTTGTGGTGGTCGAGCACCGCCTTCTGGATGGCGTCCGGGTAGTTCTTGGTCAGCCCCTCGACGGTCTCCTTGCCCAGCACCTTCTGGTGCTTGGACAGCACGTCGCCCAGCTCCTTCTTGAGCACGTCGGGGTGGTTCTTGCCGACGTTCTTGGTGATGGTCTGCGCGACCTTCTCGCCGAGCTCCTTGGCCTGCTTCTCGCCCATCTCCTTTCCGAAGTTCTTCGCGAACACCGAGCCGAGCTGTTCCTTGAACTTGAAGCCCGGGCCGGCGGTGAGCGTCTTGGTGAGCCCCTTGATGCCGGCGAAGTTGCTCATCTTGTCGCCGCCGAAGCCGGTCATGAAGTACGTCGAGAAGCTCTTGGTCTTGGCCGCCAGGTCGTCGGCGAACTTGCCCGGCGCGCCCTCCGGGAAGGAATCCTTGACGCCCTTGCCGAGGAAATCGTCGAAGTCCTTAAACTTGCTGCCGAGCTTGCTGAACGGCAGGAACTTGTTCATGAACTTGCTGTTCAGGAGCTTCGCAAGGCCCTTGGTGAGGAACTTGCCCAGCCCCTGCGCGCCCATGCTCGCGATGCCGCCCAGGGCACCGGAGACCGCCGCGCCCTTCATCGCGCTCTTCGTGAGCTCGTCGTCCTTGCTGTCCCGGAGACCTTGGTCGATCTGCCACTGCTGGATCGCCGCGTCCAGGATGGCGGCGAAGATGGTCTCCATCGCCAGCGAGATGATCGTGTGGATCAGCAGCTGCATCAGCAGCCGCAGCACCACCTGCGTGATGGCCTTGATGAGCGGGATCTTCAGCAGCGAGAGCCCGCCGCTGGGGACCGCGAGCGCGATCGAGATCGCGATCTCCACGAACATGAAGATCAGCTGCCCGATCGCCTGGATCTTCATGTACTCGACCTGCGCGGCGGTGTTGCGCAGGTAGTCGTGCATCCCGCGGGCGCCCTTGGCGGCCGACTCCAGCGGGATCTGCCCCTCCTTGTTGGGGGAGATGTACTGGTTGGCGTAGTCGGCGAACGCCTTCGCCATCCGGCCGTCGATCGCCTCGTTGATGTTGCGGACGAACGTGTGCAGGTGCCCCTGCAGCGAGTCCAGTTCCTTGGCGAGGTCCTCGTACCGGTCGGCCAGCGCCCGCAACCGGTCCTCGTCGGCCTCGGGCCACTCCGAGCCGGTGAGGCCCGCGAACGCCTTGGAATGCTCGGGAGGGATGTACAACGCCATGGACGAAGACATCCCCTTTCCCGGTCATCCGCCGCCGGCCTTCGGAGGCGGTCGGTCCTTCTTTCGTTGCGCGGTCGTGCGCGCCCGCTCGGCGCGGGCAGTTCTGCCGGAAAGACCGTGCCCTGGAGTTCCGGCGGGTCAGGTGCCCGCGGAAACGCCGGCCGGCTCCCGGTTCACAGGCTGTTCGAAAGGTCCGAGTTGTGGTCCGATTGGCCCTCGTGCTTGTCCGCGGCGCGCTTGCCCTTCACCTCGGTGAGGTTGAACAGGTCACCGAGCGCGGACAGCATCTCGGTGATGTTCTTGTTCAGCGCCGTGGCTTGCTTCTTGATGGACCTGGCCGTCTCGTCGTCGTTGCCCGCTGCGATGTTCAGCTCGTCGTCCAGGCCGGCCCAGATCTCCCTGGCCTGCCGGACATCCGATTCGGCCAGCCCCAGCGAGGCGAACTTCGTCTTCAGGTCCGGGGGGATCGCGATGATCTCTTCTTCATCGGCCATTGCCGCGGCTCTCCTTCAGCCAGGCGGAGGTCTCCTGCTGCATGTCCAGCAGCGGTGCCAGGAAGTCGCCCCACGCGGACTCGTCGCGCATCGACTTGCGCATTTCCTCGGTGTCGCTCAGGTGCGGCTGGACGGCCTCGCTGATCTCGGCCGTCATCTGGCCCTGGGCCTCCGCCACGAGCTTGACGATGGCCGCGCCCAGCTCGGCCTTCGCCATCGACCGGTAGCGGTCGTCGTGGAACTCCAGTTTGGACAGCTTGCCGCCGGCATCGACCGTGGCCGTGAGCATCCGGTCCTTGGATCGGACCGACTTGGTCCGCTTGACCAGGTCTGCCTCGACCTGCTGCAGCTCTTCCCGCTGCTTGTTCAGCTCGGCGAGGGCCTGGTCCAACTGCGCCTGCAGGTTGCCGAAGTTCACTGCGTCCTCCCAATTTCCTGGATGTTCCCGGAGTTCAGCGGCCGATGGCGGTGGTGAAGCCGCCTTCCAGCCCCCACTTGTCCGGGTCTTCGGAGAGCCAGGTGGTGCGCTGCCGCTCCTTCTCGCCCGGGCCGCCGGCGCCACCACCGGCCATCGGCGGCGGCATCATCGGCTGCTGCCCGTTCTGCCCGCCGCGGCCGAAACCGCCCGTCTCGGTGGGCATCGAGAACGGCTTGCGCAGCTTGTCGTCCAGCGCCGAGGAGTTCATCGTGGTGCGCTTGGTCGGATCGCCGATCTCGGCGGGCGACAGGGGAAGCTTCTTGCCGGGCCCACCGCCCAGCCCGAGCTTGTTGTTGTGCACCGCGTCGGGGACCACGATGGACTTGCCGCCGGGGCCGAAGATCGACCGGCCCATCGGGTCCACCAGGTGGCCGGTGGGGCTGAGGCGGGATCCGTTCGGCGCGTAGATCTGCTTGCCGTCCGGCCCGGTGTACGGGGTGCCGTTCGGGTCGAGCAGCGAGGTGTTGGGCTTGATCGTGGAGCCCTTGGGCAGCACCAGCGGCTTGCCGTCCGGGCCGAGCACCTTGGAGCCGTCGGGCTTGGTGATGGTGCCGTCGGGGTTGATCATCGATCCGTTGGGCACCGACAGCGGTGTTCCGTCCGGTCCGCGCATGAGTTCGCCGTCGGGCGTGAAGATGGAGCTCTGGCCGGAGCCGTTCGGGTCGTACTTGCCGGAACCGTTCGTCGAGCCCAGCCCGGAGTTGACCGGCCCGTTGCCGTTGCCGAACATGCCGCCGGCCGGGCCGAGCCCGTCCTTGCCCGCGCCCCCGGTACCGGTCAGGTCTGACGTCGACGAGTTGTTCCCGCCCAGTCCCTGCGTCTGCTCGTCGTCGGCGGAGTCGAGCCCGTCCAGGTCCGTGTCGCCGCCGGCACCGTCCGAACCGCCGCCCAGGGTGTCCTTGTTCTTCCCGGTCACGTCGTTGAGGTCGGAGGTCTTCTCCTGCAGGTCCTTCTCGTTCTGCTTCTGCTGCTCCTGCTGCTCCTTCTTGGAGTCGTCGAGGTTCTTCTTCTCCTCCTCCAGCTTCTTCTTCATCTCGTCGAGTTCCTTGTTCGCCGGGTCGTCCTTGCTCGGCGAATAGGTAGACGAGAACGGTCCGATCTTCGGTTCCGGGTAGATCCGGTTCGCCGTGGTCTGCAGGCTGTGCAACAGCGGGTTGTGGAACCCGGGCAGCGGCGTGTCGAGGTGTGTGGAGAAGTGGTTCTTCCACTTGTCCTTGGCGGCCTGCTCGATGTTCCCGCGCAGGTTCTCCTCCCACGAGTCGCGGACCTCGAACTCGCCCCAGGTCGTGTTGATCGACTTGACCGTGCCGTTCACGTGGGTGATGGATTGCACGTTCTCGTTGAAGGCCGTTTCCACCGCGTTCACCGGGGACCACAGCCCGCTCTCGTGATCCCGCCAGCTGATGAACGCGGCCAGCAAGCCGTTGACCTCGGCGACGTACTTGTCCTGGCTGTCCTTCAAGGAATCCAGCACCAGCGGGTCACCGACGATGTTGGCGAACTGCTCCAGCGAGTGGCTGCCGTTCTGCAGCAGGCTCTGGAACGATTTGGCGGTCTCTCCCTTGAAGTTGCCGCCGGTCTCGATGCTCTTGGCCTCTTCCGCGAACCTGTCGGCCCAACTCTGGATCTTCGCGGACGCGTTCTTCAGGGCGTTGATGGCGTAGCCGAAGCTCGGGATGCTGAGCACCTGGTTCTGCTGCGGCGCGTGCACCAGCGGATCGAGGATGTTCCCGCCGATGCCGCGGATCTGCAACCACGGCCCTTCCGGGTTCTCGAACTCGGGGTAATTGATCATCACGCCGACCCGGACCGTGCCGCTCAGGGTCGTCGTGTCGGTGATGACGTTACCGCGTCCCTCGCCACCCTGCCGGCGCTCCGTCGTCGTCTGCTTCTCGGCGTTGGTCGACTTCGTGAAATCCCACGAGTCGGAAACACCCTCGCCGACGTTGTCGTAGTCAACGCCCCGGATCCATTGCTTGCTGGTCAGGTCGTCGCGTTTCGCGACCGCCTTCTCGGCAATGGTGTTGAGCACGTCTTCCCAGGCCATCGCCCGAAACCTCCGTGATGCGACCGGATTCGGCCACTCGCCGACAGGGCCCTCCCGAAACTTCCGGCCGGTCTGGTGCGACCGGCCGGAAAGCCCGGTTCAGAAGGTGACGGTGACGCCGTCGGCCTTCTCCTTGTTCTCTTCCGTGGTGCTCTCGAAGTTCTTGTCGACCAGGTTCAACTTCCCGGTCAGGTCGGGAAGCGTCTGGAGCACGAGGTTCCGCACCTGGGTAGCGATGTTCTCCCGGGACCGCTTGAACTCCGAGGCGATGAGCTTGCCTTCGTTCGTCTGACCCGCCAGGATGTCGAATGCTCCTTGCAGAGCGATGATCTCGGGGGCACTGGTCAGATCCTTGCGGCACTCCTCGAACATCGTGCGGTACTGATCGGTCGCCGACTTGTCGTGAGTGATTTCCTTGGCCATGACTCACCGACCGCCTGTTCCTAGAAGCCCTGGGCGTTCCGCCAGTCGGTGTTGATCTGGCCGTCGCTCATGTCCTGCAGGATCAAGGTGGCCTTGCCGAACGCTTCCTGCATCTTGCCCTTGGCGGCGTTGACCTGGCCCTGAGCGCCCGTCCAGGCTTCCTTCCAGGCACCGGAAGAGACGGCGCTCAAGCCGTTGCCGTCGGTGATGACCTGGTCGATCAGCTGCTGCATCTTGTTGTTCTCCTGGTGGAACCTGTCCAGGATCTCGTTCACCTTGCGGGTGTCGATGTGAAGGCTCATGGTCTACGCTCCTCAGCCCTTGATCCCGTTGTAGAACGAGTTCGGGCTCATGTCCTGGTTCATCGCCAGGTTCACGTTGTTGTCGCTCATGTTGTTGACGTTGTTGTTGGTGACGCCGAGCTGGTTGACGACCTCGTCGAACTTGCCCTTGACGGTGTTGTAGTTCGTCACCCACTCCTGGATCTTGCGACCGAAGATCTCGGTCTCCGGGCCGGTGTAGGCCGCCCGCAGCTCGGCCTCGAAGCCCCCGATCGTGGTGGCGATGGTGCTCATCGACGCGATGTGATCTTTGAAGGCCGAGACCTTCTGCTTGTGGACCTCTTCGTTGAGATCGATAGACGGTTGGTTCACGCCGCTCCTCCGGGTTCGTGCGAAGGGATTGCTGCCGGACAACACAGAAACTAGGGCCGCCTGCTCGCCCCTACCACATCCCAGAACAGGGACGTGGCAAGGGGATCAGCACTGCGCCGGGGTCACCGGCGGCAGCGCGGTGACCGGCTGGCCGGCCTTCGCCGGGTCCAGCGCCGGGCCGGTGGGCAGCAGGTCGACGAGCATCGCGGGCATGGCCACCGGAGGCGTCGTGTACCCGAGCTTGCTCGCCGCGTCCGTCGACGGGACCGGGTACTTCACCCCGTTGTCGGCCACCAGGTACGTGGTCGACTGCGCGACGTCGCCGGTGGACAGCGCGGAGACCAGCACACCGCTGCCCGGCGGCACCGCCACCCGGTCCGGCCTCGGGCAGGACACGGTGATCCCCGGCTGCGGCACGACTGGCTTCGCCTCGGCCACGACCGCCTCGGGCACCAGGGAAACGCTCGTCGAAACCGGCGGGCCGGGCGTGGTGGACGCGCACAGCGCCTGCTCTTCGTCATCCGGAACCAGCGCCGGCGGCACCTCGGGGAACGCCCCGTCGCGCGTCAGATCGCCCTTGGCCGCGGGCGGGGCGGTGTGCGCGGTGATGTCCTTGGCGCCGATTCGCCGCGGTTCCACCGGCTGTCCGCCGTAGGCGATCGCCTGCGTGCGCGGGTCGCCGCCGATCAGCTTGAACAGGGTGTCGGTGAGCGGCACCAGGCCGGCCTTGGTCAGCAGGTAGGGCTTGCCCGCGGCATCGCGGAACAGCTGCCCGATCACGCTCGGCGCGCCGGCGAGCTGCGGCCCGGCCTCGCCGCGGTTCGCGATCTCCGGCGCGACCAGGTCGGGCCCGGTCGGCAGCGCGTTGAGGAACCCGGCGGGCACCTTGATCGGATCGGTGGTGCCGTAGCCGAGCGCGGCGGGACCGGCGGATTCGGTGTCCATCCGCAGCTTTCGGCTCGACCACACCAGGAACACCGCGCCGTCCGGGCCCGCGACCAGGGCGCCGTCGGTTTCCGTCAGCGGCATGCCGTCGGCCTCGCCGACCAGCATGGCGAAGTCCCGGGCGCCCCCGGTGGGCCCGGTGGGCCCGGCGGGCGCGGCGCAGGACAGCCACGGATCGGAGCTCAGCGCGGCGGCCGTCGGCAGCCCATCCGGTGCCCCGGGAATCCCGATCGGTGCCGCCCGCGGCGTGCCGAGCAGCGAGTTCTCCGAAACCGTGTGCACCTGCAGGCGGTCACCGGCGAGCAACCGGGCCGACGCCTGGTTGAGCACCGGGTGGAGCGCGCCGTCGAGGTAGATCCAGCGCGCCCCGCTCTCCTTCTCCACCACGATCGCGCCCGGCGCCTGCCAGGCCGTCGCCCCGCCGGGCTTGATCAGCCCGAATAGGAACGTCCCGAGCCCGAGCAGGACGGACACGATGATCCCGATCGACACGCCGCGCGACGTCCGCCGCTGCGGCGTGTCGGCGATGTCGGGGTCTGCCCGCAACATGCCGGCGCTGAGCCGCCCCATGACGAACATGTGCGCCTGAACCTGATCCCGCCGCGACTGCACGCTCCCACGCCCTCTGCGAAACTCTCGTCAACTCGAAAAATCATCACGAGCCGGTGGGTCCGTGCGCACTTTCCGCTGCTATGGCAGCACAATCCGCGCACGACCCCTGACCGGCCAAGACCTCATCCAGCGCCTTGCGCCATGCCGGGACAGCCCCGGCGCCGCGCATCGGACGCCCGCAGTCGAGATAGCGTCCGAGGTTCCGCCACCTGCACCGCTGCGCGAGATGAGCCGGGAAGCACGCCCTAGCCGTTGAAGGCCCGGATCCAGGCGAACACGCCCAGCACCAGCAGCATCAGCGGCAGGAGGCTCACCGCGAGCAGCACGTGCAGGATGTCCGCGGCCCGTCCCCAATACGGAACCAGGCGGTTACCCGGCACGATCCAGCCCGCCACCATCAGCGCCACGCCCACCAGCGCCACGCCCACGAACACGAGCAGCCGCCCGAAGAGCTCCTGCGTGGACAGCGCCAGGACCAGCACCGTAAAGCCGTAAGCGCCGGGCACCACCACCGATAGCCGGTGCCAGACGCCGCCGACGTCGCGGCCGTGCAGCAGCAGAACCGCGCTCAGCACCCCGGCCATCGTGTAGGTCGGCCAGCCCGGCTCGGTGAGCAAGCCGGTGACGCCCGCCGCGCAGATCACCCCGACCGCCAGGTACAGCGCGGTCATGTAGCGGTCGGCGACCACGGTCCGGTCCAGCACGTTGCGGCTCGGGTGCGGGTCGATGCCCTCCTGCAGCTGCTCTGAGTTCGTCGGCAGCGGCGGCATCCTCAACCCCGCGACGCGGAACGCGAGGCCCGGGATGAACGCGCCGAAGACCACCGCGATGACGGACGTCGCCGCCACTGCCTCCGCCAGGGTGTCGGTGACCAGCATCAGCAGCGCCATGATCACGCCGAAGACGCACACCACGAGCACGCCCAGGAACGCGTGCGGGTAGGTGCCGGAGGCCGCCAGCGCCAACACCACCCCGCCGGCGGCGGTCGCCGACGCGGCGAGCAGCGCCGCCATGCCGGTCGCCTCCGGGCCCGGCACGAGGAACCCTGCCAACGCGAAGAACGGCACCGCCGCCACGCCGAAAGCCGTGCCCGCGAAGGCGTCGCCGACCGCGCGCGACGCCGAGCCGGCGGCCGCCAGCAGCAGCAACGCGACGACACCGGCGGCCACCGACCGCACCAGCGAATCGCCGGGCAGCAGCAGCCCCAGCCAGATGACACCCGCCGCCACCAGCGTCAACCCGTGCAGCAGCCGCTTCGTGGCGGCCGGCTTCCAGGCACCGGGCCGCTCCTGCATCCCGGTCGCGACGCCGTCCACCAGATCGTCGAAGTGCACCGCGGGCATGGCTTCCTGCCGCGACCGCAGGTAAAGCGCCTGCCCGTCGTACAGCCCGAGGGTCTCCGGCGTTACCTCCTCGTCCAGCGGCTCGCCGCCGACGTCCTGCAGCAGCCAGCCGCCGTGCTCCAGGCCGGCTTCCTCGACCTGCGTTCCCGCGTAGCTGACGATGGTCGGCATCAGATCGATCAGCGGCACATCGGTGGGCACCGCGAGATCGAAGTTCCGGTCCGGCGACCGGATGGACAAGCGGCACAGGCCCGCAACCGTGCTGGTGCTCACCGGTTCACGCTCCCTTTTGGCGGAGAGTTCAAGGAATCCGACTGCGTCGGGCACCGGACCCATGCTTCGGTGCCCGACGCCGCCGGTGGCGCCTCGATCGCCCGGGGGACAGTTGCGTTCGAGGCGGAACGGCCGACGGCGCGGAGCAGGTTCGCGTTGAGACGAGTGCGCCGTCGTCCTGACCGAAACCATAGGGCGTGATTCGGCAATGGTGCTGTCGCCGATTTACGTGACCTGAAAATCCCCCCGCACCAGTGGAATTCTGCATTGGTCACAGTTTTCCCCAGCGGGAAGGGAATCCGCGTGAGCGTCACGCTGTTCCGCCGTCCTGAACGGCAACCCGGGCCGCCGATGCCGTCCGGCGAGCTGAACCTCCAGGAGCCCCCGGAGCTGCCGGAGGTGCAGAGCGGTTTCTCCGGGATGATCACCTACCTGCCGATGGCGCTGAGCTCGTTGGCGATGGTGATGATCTTCCTGCGGCCCGGCATGGGCGGCGGCGGCACGATCATGTACTTCGCGATGGGCATGATGGTCCTCGCCGCGCTCGGCATGCTCGCGGCGAACTTCCTGCGCGCGTCCTCCGAACGGAAGCGGCAGATGTCCGGGTCCCGCCGCGACTACCTTCGCTACCTCGGTCAGGTGCGCCGCCAGGTGCGCAAGACCGTGGTGGCGCAGCGCCGCGCCCAGACCTGGCGGCATCCCGAACCGACCGCCGTGTGGTCACTGGTGCGCACGTCCCGGTTGTGGGAGCTTCGGCCGGACCACCCGGACTTCGGCGAGGTCCGCATCGCCGTCGGCGACCAGCAGCTCGGCACCAAGATCGCCGAGCTGACCACCAAGCCGGTCGAGGACCTCGAACCGCTTTCCGCGCACGCCCTGCGCCGCTTCATCCGCGCCTACGCCACGGTCTCCGACCAGCCGGTCCCGGTCTACCTGCGGGCCTACGCCCGGGTGCTGCTGCGCGGCGACCTCGACGCCGCCCGCAGCATGGTGCGCTCGATCGTCGCGCAGCTCGCGGTGCTGCACGCGCCGCAGGACCTGCGGATCGTCGTCCTCGGGCGGGAGATGGCCCACTGGGAGTGGGCGAAGTGGCTGCCGCACTGCCTGCACCCGACCGACACCGACGGCGCCGGCCCCGTCCGGCTGGTCGCCGAGACCGCAGGCGAGCTGGAAGGCCTGCTCGGCGAACAGCTCGCTGGGCGGCCGTTCTTCGACCGGGACGCTATGCCGACGCACGACGAGCCCTACGTCGTGGTGCTCATGGACGGTGCCCAGGCCTCGCTCGGCAGCCGGATGACCGGCTCGGGCTACCGCAACGTCACCGTCATCGACCTCGGTGAAGCCCTGGACTGGCAAACCGATCCCCGCACCCTGCTCATGCGCGTCACCCCCGAGACCGCGGAGCTGGTGCGGATCGGGCGGGCGGGCAAGGAGGACACCTCCCCGATCGGCCGACCGGACTTCCTGAGCCCGGCCCGCGCCGAGTCCCTTGCCCGCCTGCTCGCCCCCTACCGGCTGGCCATCTCGACCGACACCACCGAGCCGCTGGTCTCCGACTTCGAGCTCACCACCCTGCTCAACATCAACGACCTGCGCGGCTACGACGTGGCGAAGGTCCACGCCAAGCGGTTCTCCGGCGGCGCGCGGCTGCGGGTGCCGATCGGCGTCACCGGCGACGGCACGCCGATCGAGCTGGACATCAAGGAGTCCGCGCAGGGCGGCCAGGGCCCGCACGGCATGCTCATCGGCGCCACCGGTTCCGGCAAGTCCGAGCTGCTGCGCACCCTCGTGCTGGCGCTCGCGCTGACGCACTCGTCGGAGACCCTGAACTTCGTGCTCGTCGACTTCAAGGGTGGCGCGACGTTCCTCGGCCTGGACAAGCTGCCGCACACCTCGGCGGTCATCACCAACCTCGCCGACGAAGCGTCGCTGGTGGAGCGCATGAAGGACGCCCTGCACGGCGAGCTGATCCGCCGTCAGGAGCTGTTACGCAAGGCCGGGAACTTCAGCTCCGCCACCGAGTACGAGAAGGCGCGCGCCGACGGCGCCGACCTGGATCCGCTGCCGACGCTGTTCGTGGTGGTCGACGAGTTCAGCGAGCTGCTCGCCGCGCACCGCGAGTTCATGGACCTGTTCGTGATGATCGGCCGCCTCGGCCGAAGCCTCTCGGTGCACCTGCTGCTGGCCTCGCAGCGCCTCGACGAAGGCCGCATGCACCAGCTGGAATCGCACCTGTCCTACCGGATCGGTCTGCGCACCTTCTCGGCGATGGAAAGCCGTGGCGTGCTCGGCGTTCCCGACGCCCACCAGCTGCCGTCGCAGCCCGGCGCCGGCTACCTCAAGACCGATGTGGACACCCTAATCCGGTTCAAGGCCGCCTACGTCTCGGGCACCTACCGGCAGGCGCGGCGCGAGGTCCGCCAGGCCGTGGTGGCCCGCCAGATCGTGCCCTACGGCACCTCCTACGTCCCGCCGCGGGAGCCGCCGATGCCCGAGGAACCCGAGGTGCCGCAGGAGGAGGGCGGCGAGTCGCTGCTGGAGATCGCCGTGCAGCGGCTGATCGACTCGGGGCCGCCCGCGCACCGGGTCTGGCTGCCGCCGCTGGACGTCTCGCCGACGCTGGAGCAGATGCTGCCGCAGCTGGCGATCGACCCGGAGCGCGGTCTGAACGCGGTGGACGCCGCGCAGCACACCCTGCAGGTGCAGGTCGGCGTGATCGACCGGCCGTTCGAGCAGCGGCACGAGCCGCTGCTGGCGGACCTGTCCGGCTCCGGCGGGCACGTGTTCATCGCGGGTGGCCCGCAGAGCGGCAAGAGCACCCTGCTGGCAACCCTGATCACCACGCTCGCGCTCACCCACACCCCGCGCGAGGTGCAGTTCTACGGCCTGGACTTCGGCGGCGGCATGCTCTCCTCGCTGGCCGGCCTGCCACACGTCGGCGGCGTCACCGGCCGCCTCGACATCGAGCGGATGATGCGCACCATCAACCAGGTGAACGCCCTGCTGGAGGAGCGCGAGCAGCGGTTCGCGCAGCTCGGCGTGGACTCGATGACCACCTACCGGCGGCGGCGCGCGGCCGGCGAGCTCGCCGACGAGCCCTACGGCGACGTGTTCCTGGTCGTGGACGGCTGGGCCACGATCCGCCAGGACTTCATGGAGCTGGTGCCGCAGTTCACCCTGCTCGCCACCCGCGGCCTGAACTACGGCATCCACCTCATCATCACCGCCACTCGCGGCGGCGAGGTCGCCTCCGGCCTGCGGGATCAGCTGGGCACCCGGTTCGAGCTGCGGCTCGGCGACGCGGTCGAGTCGACGATCAACATGCGCGCCGCGGCGACCGTGCCGAAGATCCCCGGCCGCGGTCTGACCGATGACCAGGCCCACTTCCTCGCCGGCCTGCCGCGCCTGGACGGTCCGGGCGACACCGCTGAGGGCACCCAGGAGCTGATCACCACCATCGCTTCCGCCTGGCACGGCCCGCCCGCGCCGCGGGTGAAGATGCTGCCGGCGGTCCTCGACGTCGCCGACCTGCCGGCCCCAACCGGTCAGCTGCGGGTCCCGCTCGGCCTGTCCGGCGAGGACATCGAGCCGCTGTGGCACGACTTCACCCAGCACCCGCACCTGTTGATCGCAGGCGATGACTCGACGGGCAAGACGAACCTGCTGCAGCACATCGCCGCCTCCGTCGCCCGCCAGTACACGCCGGACCAGGCGCGGATCACCTTCGTGGACTTCCGCCGCGAGCTGTTCGACGTGGTGCCCGAGGATTACCGGCTGGGCTACGCGGTTTCGAAGGACATCGTGCGGGAGGCGGTGGCGGGAACGTCTCGGGCGATGCGGGAGCGCCTGCCCGGCCCGGAGATCAGTCCGGCGCGCCTGAGCAAGCGCGACTGGTGGACCGGCCCGGAGCTGTTCCTGATCGTCGACGACTACGACATGCTGAGCTCCGATCCGAGCGACAACCCGTTCGTCCCGATGCTGGAATGCCTCGCGCAAGGTCAGGAGGTCGGCCTGCACCTGATCGTCGCCCGCAGCGCCAACGGCCTGTCCCGCGCCATGTACGACCCGCTGGTGCGGCGGCTGCTGGAGGTGAACACCCCGGCGGTGCTGCTGTCCTGCCCGCCGTCGGAGGGCCAGGTGTTCCACGACGTCCGCCCGAAGAAGCTCCCGACCGGCCGAGCGCAGTACATCACCCGTCGGAAGACCGTCCAGCTCCAGACCCCGCACCGGAAGAACCCGGCGTAACGCCCTGCGGGAACGGCGGTCCTGCCGGTAACTGTCCCGTCCGCATGACTTCCGGACAGTTACCGGCAGAACTGCTCCCGGTGGTCGGGTGGCCGCCCGGCGGTTTCCGGCGAAACCGCCGGGCGGGGGGAGCTGAGGAGGCGGCTCACCGGATAGTCTTCGGCTCTGTCGGGATTGAGCGGAGGCGGGCGGTGGACAGCGGACCTTCCAGCGCGGGCCAGGACGCGGTACGCCGGCGTCGGGTGCTCGTGGTCGAGGACGATCCGATGATGGCCGAGGTCATCGCCAGCTACCTCAACCACGCCGGGATGCTGGTCGCAGTGGCCAGCGACGGCGTCATGGCGCTCGACGGCTTCGCCGCCTTCAACCCGGATCTGGTGATCCTGGACCGGATGCTGCCGCGCCTCGACGGCACCCACGTGTGCCGCAAGCTGCGCGAGCAGAGCTCGGTGCCGATCATCCTGGTCACCGCGCTCGGCGAGCAGGACGACCGGATCCACGGCCTCGAACTCGGCGCCGACGACTACGTCACCAAGCCCTTCAGCCCCCGCGAGCTCGTGCTACGCGCCCAGGCGCTGCTGCGCCGCTCCGCGGCTCAGCAGCAGGCGCCGCCGGAACCGCCCTCCCGCCTCCAGCAGATCGAAGACCTGACGTTCGACCCGACGACCCGCCAGGTCACCAAGGCGAACAAACCGCTGCGCTTCACGGGACGAGAACGCGACCTGGTGGAGTTCCTCTTCGCGAACCCGGGAAAGACGTTCCGCAAGGACGAACTGATGCAGCGGGTGTGGCAGTGGCAGGTGGGCGACTCATCGATGGTGAGCGTCTACGTCCGCCGGCTCCGCGAGAAGATCGAAACGGACCCGGCGAACCCGACGATCCTGACAACGGTCTGGGGAGTCGGCTACCGCTTCGGCCCCAGCCGGCCATAACCCGAGCTACCAGCGAAGACCTCGAAGCCCGCCAACGAAAGCGGCCCACTGAGCCCGGGAGAACACCAAGGTCCCCCCGTCCCGGTCCTTCGTATCCCGAACCCCGACAAGGTCGGGAGCCAAAGCAACCTCGACGCAGTTGCCTTCAGCCGCACTGTAGGAAGACTTCAACCAGCCCACCTCGACGCAATCCGACTGGCTCCCGCTGTAGGAGGACTTCGACCAGCCCACCTCCACGCAGTCGCCTTCTGCACCGCTGTAAGAGGACTTCCGCCAGCCGGCTAACTCAGGAGTCATGTCGCGCCTCGCTCTCGTACTGCCGCACGTACTGGTTCAGTATCTCCCGTGAAGCAGCCTGGTCGGACGCCTGCGTTTCGAGCAATTTCACTGCATCCAAGAACAAGCTGACGTCTTCAGGCGCATCGATGAATGCGCCCGACCGCCGCGCCTCCAGGTACACCACAGGGCGGGACTTGACGAACTCGTACAGCACGAACGCTCCGCTCAGCCCTGCATGCGCACCGAGCGATCGAGAGAGGACCTGCACGGTTACGTTCTCAGCATCGCTTGCGGAGACGACGTGACGAAGTTGCTCCGCCATGACGCTTGGGCCACCAACAGGCCGCCCGAACACTGTCTCGTCTATGTAGACGCGCAGCTCGACGGGGTCCCGCTGGCTGAGAATGCCTTGTCGCATCTGGCGAATCGCCACGCGTTCCTCAAGTACGGCATCGTCGACACCAGAAGACTCCATGATCTGCCGCGTGTATGCGCGAGTCTGAAGCAAGCCGGGTACCAAGTTCAGCGACACGTTGGTGATCCGCTTGGCGCGCTGCTCCGCGTCGATGAGTGCGGTCAGTTGTTGCGGCAGGTCTCGGCCGAGCTCCCACCAGGCAGGTTCGCGGATGTCCCGGGCCATCTTCAGCAGGCGTTCGCGGTCCTCGCCCTTCATCCCGAGGACGCCGAGCATCGCTTCGACGTTCTGCACCAGGATTCCGCGTCGCGCGGTTTCGATGCGGCTGACCTTCGCCTCGGACCAGCCCAGCACGCGAGCTAACTCGCGCGCGGTCAAGCCCGCCGCGTTGCGAGCTGCCCGAAGTTCCTTCGCCAGAGCGCGCGCTCGTGGGGTGTCCGACATGGGCACAGCTTACGAGCGCCCTACCACCCGTTTGATCTCGCTCTTTCGTGTAATTGATCACTTTGCCAGAGTTCGGGCAAACTTGCCTAAACCGTTCCAGAAAGGGAGCCCGGATGTCCGACTACTTGACCTACGTCTGGCGCCCGGTCACGGGAGGCCGCCACGCTTTCCCCATCACAGCAACGAAAACCCCTGCGGGCGTGCCGGTGGCGGCGTTCTGCGGAGCAGAAGCGGATGCAGTGGAGTTGCACGATCGCTCCGAAGTGGACTGGATCCGCGAGGACACCTGCATGGACTGCTGGCGGCGGATCACCGCCGGGTGGGCCACAGGCCCGTGAGTGCTTTGGGGCGCTATGACACCCCAAAGCACTCACGGGCATTGAGCAGCAGAAACAGCAACTTCCAAGGCAAGGGGAAACCATGTTCTGGATTCAGCTCAGCACGTTCGTCCTGTTCAACCTGCTGATCCTCGCCCTGCTCACCACCCGAACCATCGCCTTCACCACAGGCCAGCACGCCGGAGGCGGCGAAGGCGCCTACACGGTCTGGCACCTCATAGCCGACATCCAAGCCGAAACCCGAGAAGAACACGGGCCGGAACACGAACATCCCCGCATACCACCGGAATTCCCCACCACCGACCCAGACGAACCCACCGGACGCCACCACCTGCGCACCTGAACCCTCGTGAGCGTTCACTCCGGTTCTTACCGGAACCAACACTCACGAGACCCACCTCCCGAAGTGAACGCTCGTGAGTGCTGACTCCGGTTCTTACCGGAACCAACACTCACGAGTCCTGACCTCCCGAGCCGGGCCGGTGCGGTGACCTCCCCGACCTCCGCCGCACCGGCCCACCCCGGTGACCGGGCGCGACACGCCCCCCGCCCCACGCGCCCGGTCACCGTTGACCAGACTTCGAGGGCTCTTCGAGCCACGCCCGGTTGCCCGCCGCTACGTCACTGCGGGCCGGGAGGCGGGCGATGAAGCGGCAGCCGTCGGTGACCTGGTCTATCCGGATGTCTCCGCCGTGCGCCCGAATCAGGCCACGGGTGATCGCCAGGCCGGCGTCGCCCGGCTCGACGGAGTCGCCGAGATCCATGAGCCCTCCGCAGCCGTCGACCACGATCACCTCGATCTCGTCGCCCGACACCACCGCCGTCACCGTCACCGGCTCGCCCGGCACCGTGTGCCGCACCGCGTGCATCACCAGGTTCGTCAGGGCTCGCGTCGTCACCGCGATGTCGACCAGCACCGGGTCGGTCGCGCTGTCCAGGCCGACGCCGTGCAGCCGCACTCCGCGCTCCAGGGCGACCGGAAGTGCCGTCGCCAGCGCCGAATCCAGCAGGTCCGCCAGCCGGGTCGGCATCCGCTCCACCGGCGCCGCCTGGATGCGCGCCAGCTCGAAGAGGTCGCCGGTCACCCGGTTCAGCCGCTGCGCGCCGCCGACCAGGCTCTCCAGGTATCGCTCGGGCTCCTGCGCCACTCCGTCCCGCAGCGCTTCCGCGGCGGCGCGGATGGTGGCCAGCGGGGTGCGAAGCTCGTGGGAGATGGCGGTGATCAGCTCGCGCTGCGCGCGCCGCAGATCGGCTCGGCCCTGCTCCGCTTCGATCAGCGCGTTGCTCGCGGCCGTGAGTTCTTGCCGCAGCCAGCGGAGTTCCGGCTGCGGGTAGCGGCGCGTCCACCGCCCGAGCGCCCACCCGGCCGCACCCGACGCGAGGCACACCGCGACCAGCGCCTTGCTCACCCTGGCCACGTCTGGTCACCCCTGAGATCTGCTCCATTGGCGGCGGTAACCGCTCGCGGTGTGGGACGCGGCTCGCACCGCTGCCGGTTCCCGTGAACCTTCCCGCGGGGTTCTCCGCGAGTTCGGTCCTTCGTGCTGTCGGGGATCCCAGCGCGGGACGGCGTGTCAGGTTCCGCCACCCGCACCGCTGCACAAACCACTCTCGAAACGCTCCTTAAGCGCGTTCGCCGGGTCCGGGTGGGACGGCTGGCTCTCCGATTAGTCCGCTCCATTTAACCTTCCGGCAACCACGCTCCGGGAGTCCCATGAAAAGGGGTCGGCGGGCGACGTTGTTGGGACTAACGCTCGCGCATCGCGCCAGGCAGGCTGAGACCACCGTTTCAACCCAAAGCGGATTTAGCGGTCGCTAGCGGCCGGATCCGCGCGGCCGATGGAGGAGAGTGGCGTGGCACGGCCTGTGCTTTCGGTCCGCCCGGAGGGGCCCGACGGTCATCGGACCATCACGGCGGCATTGGAGCAGGCCCGCCCCGGCGCGGTGATCTCGGTGCATCCCGGTCGCTACCAGGAGAACCTGGTGATCACCAAGGTCGTCACCATCACCGCCGCCGAGGGCTCGCGCACCGTGGAGCTGGCGCCGGTGCGCGGCAGCGCGGTGCGGGTGGTGTCCGAGGCCGTGCAGCTCAGCGGCCTGGTGCTGCGCGGACGCGACCCGGAACTGCCCACTGTGGACGTTCCGCGCGGCCAGGCCGCGATGGACGACTGCGAGGTCACCGGATCGGCCTGGACCGCGGTGCTGGCAAGGGAATCCGGCTCGCTGGCGATGCGCGACTGCCGGGTGACCAACGCTTCCGGCGCCGGCATCGTCGACACCTCCGAGGCGGGCAGCGTCGTCGAGGACAGCGTGATCGAGCATCTCGGCAGCTCGGCGATCGTGATCAGCGACCGCGCCGCGCCGACGATCCGCCGCTGCGTGCTCCGCGACAGCCGCGGCAACGGGATCTGCGCGAACGCCGAATCCCGCGCCACCGTCGAGGACTGCCAGATCTCCCGCACCGACAAGCCCGCCATCGCGCTGGAAGGCGCCAGCAGCACCACCATCAGCAACACCTTCGTCAAGGACGTGGCGATCGGCGCCTACCTGAACAGCACGGGCCGCCCGACGCTGCGGGACTGCTCGATCACCGGCACCCGGGAGCACGGCGTCGTGGTGCTCGGCGGCAGCGAACCGGTGCTGACCGGCTGCCGCGTCGGCCGCAGCAAGGCGCACGGCCTGCTGATCACCGACAAGGCCAAGGGCAGCTACGAGGAACTGCGGGTGTTCGGCACCAAGCAGGCCGCCATCCACGTCGGGGAGTTGGCCGGGCCCGTGTTCCGCGAGACCACGGTGCACGACAGCGCGAAGGACGGCGTGGTGCTCACCGACGAGTCGGTCGCGGAGTTCGACCGGCTCGAAGTGCGCGACGTCGAGGGCACCGGGATCAGCGTGGGCGCCGGGGCGAACCCGATGCTGCGCCGCGTCACCGTGCAGGAGGCGCGCGGCGACGGGATCGCGGTGTTCGGCGGCGGGCACGGCCGGCTGGAGGACTCCGAGATCGGCGAGGTCGGCAAGGTCGGCCTGCGGATCGGCGAGGACGCCGACCCGTACGTCAGCGGCACCGTGATCCGGGCCGCCACCGGCGTGGCAGTGGAACCCGGCGGCACCGGCATGTTCCGGGACTGCGAGATCCGGGACTGCACCGGCGACGGCGTGACCGTCGCCGACCACGCGGAACTGACCATGCTGCAGAGCAAGATCCGCAACAACGAAGGCCACGGCGTGCTGGTGAGCAACGGCGGGCGCGCCACGCTCGACGAGTGCGAACTGGTCGACAACACCCGCGACGGCGTCCGCGTCGAGACGACGGAACCGGTCTCGGTGACCAACTGCACGGCCACCGGCAACGGCGGCTCCGGCGTCAACACACCGAACAGCGGCGGCAGCGGCGCCGACCGGCTGGAGATCGAGAACCTGGACAGCCGCGACAACGCCAACACCACCGACACGGAGGCCGGGCCGCTGGTCGAGCTGGCCGCACTGGTCGGCTTGGACGGCGTCAAGGAGCAGGTCACGACGCTGGTGAACCTGACCGAGATGGCCAAGCGTCGCGAGGCGGCCGGGCTGCCCGCGCTGCCGATGAGCCGGCACCTGATCTTCGCCGGGCCGCCCGGCACCGGTAAGACGACCGTCGCCCGCCTCTACGGCGAAGTGCTCGCCTCGCTCGGCGCGCTGCGCAGCGGCCACCTGGTGGAGGTCGCGCGCGTCGACCTGGTCGCGCAGATCGTCGGCGGCACCGCGATCAAGACCACCGAGGCGTTCAACAAGGCGCTCGGCGGCGTGCTGTTCATCGACGAGGCGTACACGCTGAACGCGCAGGAGGGCGGCGGCCCCGACTTCGGCCGCGAGGCGGTCGACACGCTGGTGAAGCTGATGGAGGACCACCGCGACGACGTGGTGGTCATCGCGGCCGGATATTCCGAGCAGATGCAGGGATTCCTGGCCTCCAACCCGGGCCTGGCGTCGCGGTTCAACCGCACCATCGAGTTCGAGAACTACTCGGTGCCCGAGCTGGTCACCATCGTCGAGCGGATGTGCCAGGCGCACAGCTACGAGCTCGGCGACGGCACCCGCGAGGCCCTCGAACAGCACTTCGGGCGGATGCACCGCGGCGCCGACTTCGGCAACGGCCGCGCCGCCCGCAAGCTCTTCGAGGAGATGATCGACCGGCAGGCCGTCCGGCTGGCCGCGCTGCCGGATGCCGGCCAGGAAGAGCTGTCCCGGATGCTGCCCGCTGATGTGGGCGCCGAGCCGGAGCCCGCGGCGGATGACAAGCCGTCGGCGCTGACCCGGCTGCGCGAGATGATCGGCATCAGCTCGGTGAAGTCGGCCGTGGAAGACCTGGTCAACCTGCTGGAGGCCAACAAGCGGCGGGTCGCCGCGGGCCTGCCGACGCCGAAGATCAGCAACCACCTGGTGTTCGCCGGGCCGCCCGGCACCGGCAAGACCACGGTGGCCCGGCTCTACGGCGAGGTGCTGGCCGGGCTGGGCGTGCTGCCGACCGGCCAGCTGGTGGAGGTCGCGCGCGCCGACCTGGTCGGCAAGTACATCGGGCACACCGCGCAGCTCACCCGCGAAGCGTTCGAGCGGGCGCGGGGCGGCGTGCTGTTCATCGACGAGGCGTACACGCTGACGTCCTCTGGCGGCAACGACTTCGGTCGCGAAGCGATCGACACGCTGGTGAAGCTGATGGAGGACCACCGCGACGAGGTGGTGGTGATCGTCGCGGGCTACCCGGCGGAGATGCAGGACTTCCTGGCGTCGAACCCGGGCCTGGGCTCGCGGTTCTCCCGCCACGTCCAGTTCGAGGACTACACGGCATCGGAGCTGGTCAGCATCTTCGAGCGCACCGCGGAGACCAACGGCTACGAGTGCGACGAAGACGTCCAAGCGGCGCTGCTCGACCACTTCGAGCAGGTGCCGCGAGACCGGAACTTCGGCAACGCCCGCTACGCCCGCCAACTCCTGGAGTCGACGATGACCCGCCAAGCGGGTCGGATCAGCAGCCTCCCCACCCCGACCCTCGACGACCTCCGAAACCTCCAACCCTCCGACCTCCCCCTCTGACGCCCCACCGCGCAGGAGCGAAGGAAGGGGCCGGGCCTGCGTTTCCGCAGGTGGAGACCCGTGAGTACTTTGGGTCGCTATAGCGACCCAAAGTACTCACGGGTCCTGAGCAGGCGAAGTGCCGTCACCGGAAGGTTCTCGTGCCCTCAGCCCAGACCCCGTCGGTCAGCGAGCTGAAGCGAACGGCCTGTTCACTCCGTCTATCGGGACGAACGGTCCGTTCACCCCACCTCCCACCCATCGACAACCTGAAGCGAACGGCCTGTTCACTCCGCCAAACGAGACGAACGGTCCGTTCGCTCCGGCGGGGCGATCCCCTTTTCGGGACGTGTTGCCGGTGGGCACCAGGGCCTAGCTTCGGGGCGTGCGAACTTGTGCCAAGTGGGCGGCCGTTCTCGGGGTGATATCGGTGCTTTCCGCGCCGGCGGCGAGCGCCGCGCCGGAGCTGCCACCGATCACCCAGGTCCTGTCGAACTCCCAGGGCTGCCGCACGGCATCCACAGTGGACACCAACGACATCCCGTGGGCGCAGGCGATGCTCCGCCCCGACCGCGCCTGGCAGCACGCGAACGGCGCGGGCGTGACGGTCGCGGTCGTCGACACCGGCGTGGACGCGACGTCACCGGCCCTGGCCGGTCGGGTCGCCAACGCCGGAGAGGACTGCGTCGGCCACGGCACCTTCGTCGCGGGCCTGATCGCCGCCGCACCGCGCCAGGGCGGCGGATTCACCGGCATCGCACCCGGCGCGCACGTCCTGGCCGTCCGCGCCACCGACCAGGCGGGCAACGCCACGGCCGACGGCGTGGCCAACAACATCCGCTCGGCCGTCGCGGGCGGCGCCCGGATCATCCAGGTCTCGGCCTCGGTCGCCGAGGGCAGCGACGCGCTCGCCGCCGCGGTCCGGGACGCCACGGCGGCCGGAGCCGTCGTCATCGCGCCCGCTTCGACCGGCGACCCGGACAAGGCGGTCCCGTCGTTCCCGGGCGCTTATCCCGAGGTGCTCGCGGTCTCGTCGATCGCCCCGAACGGCGCCCCGGCCCGCACCTCGGCGCCGCAGATCAAGGTCGACCTCGCCGCGCCGGGCTCGGCGATGACGGGCATCGGCCCGCGCGGCAACGGCCTGTTCATCTCGGGCGGCGACGCGGTGGCGGCCGCGCAGGTCTCCGGCACCGCGGCCCTCGTCCTGTCGTACCGCCCGGCGCTGTCCCAGCAAGAGGTGGTGCGCCGGCTTCGCGACACGGCCTACCCGCCGCCCGGCGGCGCCCCGGACCCGCTGCTCGGCAGCGGAGTCATCGATCCGGAGGCGGCGCTGACGGCGGAATTCCCCGCCGCAGAAGGAAAGCCGCCCGCCATCCCGGCAGCCGTCCACATGCCACCGCCGGCCGATCCGACCCCAGAGGTGACGGCGGCAGTGGTGGCAACGGCAGCTGCTGTCGTGATCGCAATCGTGACGATCGCGGCGGTGATCATCCCGCGAGGCCGAAAGCGCGGCTGGCGCCCAGCCTCCTGAGCCTCCTGTGCGGTCAGCCGCCCAGGAGCAACGGTTTCACGGGGCCGTGAGTCTTTTGGGCTGCTGTAGAGGCTGTTTTGGATGTGGTGACGTGCGGATGTGGTAACGCGGGCGTTTTGTCTTTGAAGCGGCGCAGCCGCTTAGCCCACCCACGCAACCGGCACCGCCGCGGGTTCTCAGAGGTCTTCTCGCGAGGACAGCCCCGACGCGACGTATTGGACATACGTGTGTCGGGGATCCCACAGCCGAGAAGACCTCTGAGGTTCCGCCACCCGCACCGCTACGCAGGACGAGTTTGGAAACAGGCTCTATAGCGACCCAAAAGACTCACGGCCCCGTACCTGCAGGAACGTTGCTCCTGGGGCCGAAGCTCCAGACAGCACTCACAGCCTGGCCACCGAAGCGGTCAGACGCGCGTCGGTTCCGGGGCGATGACGAGCTTCGTGCTGCTGACCCGCTCGTGCCAGCCGAGCGCGGCCACCATCGCCACCACGATCACGAACCCGATCCACTGGGTCGCGCTCAACTCCGCGCCCAGCACGAAGACGCCGATGATCGCCGCCGTCGCCGGGAACGACAGCTCGGCCAGCGTCGCCCGCGCCGCGGGCGTGGTGCTCAAACCGATGTAGTAGAGCCAAAGCGCGAGCAACCCGGGAATCAGCGCCAACAGCACCAGCCCGAACGCGTTGTGCCAGCCCACTGCCACCGGCGACCCGCTGAACAGCAGGATCACCGCCGTCGCCGGCAGCCCGATGGCGAACCGCAAGGTCGTGACGTCCCGCGCGGGAACGCTGCGGCTGACGAACCGCCCCAGCACCGTCCCGGCCGCCCACAGCACCGCGGCGCCCAGCGCCAGCAGCGCGGGCACCACCTGCGAAACCTCGATGTGCAGCGGGTTCTTGAACGCCAGCAGCCAAGCCCCGATCAAGGCCGGGATCGCGAAGGCGAAGTAGCGCCCGCGCAACTTCTCGCGCAGCAGGGCGAACGAGGCGACGGCCGCGAAGATCGGTTGCAGCTTCTGCAGGACCAGCGGCGTCACCGGATCACCGAACTTGAACGCGGCGGTGAACAACGCTGTCGCGAGCGCGGACGAGCCGACCCCGACGACGACGATCGCGACGCGTTCCCGCCAGCCGCAGGCCCGCAGCGCCCGCCACGCGCGCGGCAGGAACGGCGCCAGCAGCGCCACGATGATCACGTGCTCCCAGAACACCACGCTCGCCGACGGCAGGCTCGTCGCGAGCGGCTGCCGCCACAGGGCATCCGTGCCCCACATCGCGGTGGCCAACGCCACCAGCCAGGTCCGATCCGCACCCCGCGATAACCCCATGCCCACAATCTATGATCTTGCGCCGCCCGCGCCGCCGGCCGCTCGCCATCTGGGACGCGAAGCGGCCACGATCCGCGGATTTCGTACCCCTGTTCGCACGACAGGACATGGACCGCCGGCACCCATACGCTCGTTTCGGGCCACCGCTGGACGCCGGTTTCGGCGCGTCGGCGATCACGGGCAGAATCGGCGTCGATTCAGACAGTAACGACAAAGGACGGAAACCTCATGCTTCACCAGAGCACTCGACTGACCGGTTCGATCTTCGGCCTGTGCACGGCGGCCGTGCTGCTCGCCGGATGTGGTGGCGGACAGGCCCCGCCGGCGCCCGGGCAGAGCCCCGAGCAGCCCGCGTCCCAGGAGCACGGCGAACACCAGGCTGCCAAGCAGACGTCGGCGACCTTCGAGCCCTACAAGGAAGGTGCCACCGCGATCACCTACAACCCCGAGCAGGTCCCGGCCGGTTCGCACGTCAACCTGTCCTCGGAGCGCACCAACGGCCAGACCAAGATCACCGTCGACGTCGAGGGCCTGCAGCCGAACCGCGACTACGGCGCCCACGTGCACACCAAGCCGTGCGGCCCCACCGGCGAAGACGCGGGCCCGCACTTCCAGGAGAAGGCCGACCCGGTGAAGCCGTCGGTCGACCCGGCCTACGCGAACCCGCAGAACGAGGTGTGGCTGGACTTCCACACCGACGCCCAGGGCAACGGCACGGCCACCGCGGAGGGCAACTGGTCGTTCGACAACCGGCAGGACGCGAAGTCCTTCGTGATCCACGAGATGCACACCCACACGGAGCCCGGCAAGGCCGGCACGGCGGGCGGCCGCCTGGCCTGCACCAACGCCACGTTCTGACGCACCAAGCGCTGGGCGCCTCCGACCCGAGACTCGGAGGCGCCCTTCTCTCGGCCCAATTCTTTAACTGAGCACTCAGTTAATTTGCTAGTCTGGTGGCATGGCTCGAACAGTCGACCCGGAACGCTCCGCAGCGCGACGCAAGGCGATCACGCAGGCGGCCGCGACGTTGTTCGCGGAGCGGGGCTTCGAGAACACGTCCGCAGCGGAGATCGCGAAGGCTGCGGGCGTCAGCTCGGGGAGCGTCTTCTACTACTTCGCCGACAAGCGCGCCGTGTTCCGCTCGGTGTTCGAACAGGACCTGCCCGCGTCCCGCGAGCTGGTGCGGCGGTGCACCGCGGGCGAGGACCCGGTGGCGTCGATCCTGACGATGGTGGACGAGCTGGCGGTCGAGGCGATGGATCCGATCGCGCCCGGCCTCCTCGTCGAGATCCTGCGGCAGGCCGGCAAGGACCCCGAGTTGGCGCAGGTCATCGGCCAGAACACGGCGATCCTGCGCGCGGGGTTCGCGGAACTCGTCGAGCGCGGCATCCGCACCGGAGCCATCGACCCGGCGCTGGATCCGGATGAGACGGCGGAGGCGATCGAGGTCGTCATCGACGGCGCCTTCGTCAACGCCGACCCCGACCGCGACCCGCGGCCGATGCTGCGCCGGATCGTCGCGAAGTTGCTCTCCCACCCGTGCGAACCCGCTGGAGAACCCGCATGACCACCACCGAAACCTCCGTGACCCTCCGCATGTCCAACGCCGTGCTGTGGCTGCTCGGAATCGGCTGCGGCGCCGCGGGCTTCGGCCTGGGATTCCTCGTCAAACCGGTCGTGGAGTGGATCGTCGACGCCGTGGGCGATGCGCCGGGCCCGCTGCGGCTGGCCGCCGCCCTGCCGACCGTTTGGGCGGTGCCCGTCCTCACCCTCGTCGGCCTCCTGATCGGCGCCTGGCTGGCGAGCATGGCGCAGAAGGAAAGCCTGGTGCTGACGGTCAACGCCGCGTGCGTCGGCCTGCGACAGGACGGAGCCGACCGCCACATCCCGCGCGACGCGATCGCCTCGGTGTTCCTGGACGGAAAGGAACTGGTGCTCCTCGACGCGCGGACGAAGCAGATCGCCCGCCACAAGGCCTCCGACCTCTCCAAGACCAACGTGCGCGCCACCCTCGAACGCTTCGGCTACCCGTGGGCGGGCATGAGCGATCCCCACGAGCAGGAGTTCCAGCGCTGGACGGACGGGCACCCGGATCTCGACGAGCACGCCAACGGGCTGCTGCGCGCCCGCGCCCGGGCGCTGACCGACAAGCAGGCGGGCGCGGCGGCGGACCTGGCCGACCAGCTCCAGGCGGTGGGCGTGGTGCTCCGCGACCGCGACGGCGCCCAGCAATACCGCCGGGCCCGCTGAGTGGGGAGTGTTTCGGGCACAGATGACCGCGCGCCAGCCTGTCGCCGGCCCGCATGGCGGCAGGCTCCGCCGCGGTCACATCGGACGGATCACGCCGGACCGGACCAGGTCGTCGTAGTTCGCGACGATCTCCTGCTGCACGATTTCGGGCGTGAGCGCGTCCGGCCCGTACTTCTCGTGCAGGTCGATGCCGAACTGCACGGCGGCCTGGTCCGTCGGGTCGGTCCGGTCCTGCGTGCCGTAGTCGGCGACGTTCGCGCCGGCGTGCAGCTCGTCCTCGCTGAACCCCGCCTCCAGCCCGACGTAGCCGTAGTGGATGTTCGACCACGTGTCGTACCGGATCTCGCCGGGCACCCCGGGAATGGGCGTGTACGTGTTGTCCTCGACCGTCATGCCCAGGATCTTCGACTTGTGGTCCCACTCCCCACCCGGCTTGACGAGGTTGCCCCAATCCACGTAGGCCCCGGCCTTCTCCAGACCGCTGAGGACTCCGCCGGACCGGTTCTTCTCCTGCAGGTCGAGCACCCTGGAATCCTTGGAGTTGTTGACCATCTCGTCGGTCATGTACTCCACGATGTCGCCGAACTCCCCGAACGCGTCCCCGGGTTTGCGCTGACTGGTCACACCGGAATCGAGGTACTCGACGGCCTGGGTGGCGTCCGCCATGATCTGCCGGACCTTGATGGCCACGTCCGCGGCGAACGAGCCGAGCCTCTCCCGCATCTTCGGAAGCGCTCCGTACGCTTCGCTGTTGCTCCAGATGAGGTGGCTGATCTTGTTCTTGGTGTCCTCGACGATGTTCGCGAACAAGGTGGCGTGATTGCTCTGCTGCACGCAACTCAGCCGCACCACACCGGTCGCGGCAACGATGTGGCCGACGTGCGTGGCGAACACCTGCCCCGCCGAGTCCGGCCACGCTTCGCCGAATTCTCCGGAATGGACAGGGAGCGTGGTGAACGCCAGCGAGGCGTCGCGCCAGGATCCGGCCAGGTCGCGCATGCGGTCCTGGTCGGTTTCGGGCCACCACCAGAACTCGGCATCCGTCGATTTCACGGCATTCCAGAGTCCGTTCGGATCGGCCGGTTCCGGGATGAACACGATCCCTCCTATCGAGGAAAACAGCCGGTGGCGTCCTGCTGGGCGAGGAAGTAGAGCGCCACCGCGTCCGTGCCGTTCTTCCCCTGCGTCAGCCACCGCCCCGGCAACGGATCGGCCAGGGCGAGAACGGATTCCCGGGCTGGGCCGTATTCGCGCCGGAACGCACTCCCCAGCGGATCGCGGCCGATGCGCGACTCGCTCGACTCGATCGCCGCCCGGTGCCGGCTCCACCCGGTCTGCATGTCCTCGCCGACCGCGGTGAGGACCCGGGACAGGTGCTCGAAGTCCTCTGGCTTCATGTGGATGCAGTTGGGATCCGCCATGTTTGAAAGCGTGAACCGCCGGAAGCCCCGCCGCGGCAGGCTGACCGCTTCCGGCCAGCGCCCGCACCGCCGCGCCGGGCGGCGAACTGCCGACCGCGCACTATCCCGCGTCCAGGTGGCGGCGCAGCACGTCGTAGGTCGGGGCGAGCTCGCGCAGGACCGCAGCAGCTGCGCGGTCGTCGCCGGTGACCAGCGGGTGCTGGAGCGCACCGACCAGCCGCGCCTGCTCGGTGATGACGACCGCCGCCCCGGTGCGACCGACCCGGTGCAAGCACGTCGCGGCGTCAGCCAGCCGCCGCGCGCCAACGCGGATCACGAAGTCGACGAGCAGTTCGCGCATATCGTCCTCGCAGCCGGATTCGAACAGCTCCGCCAGGGCGAGCGCGGCGGTGCCGCTGCCCGGTTCGGCGCGCAACCAGTGGGCCGCGCGGTCGAGTGATGCGCGGATGGCGTCATCCGGATCGACCTGCGCGGTCCGATGGAAGTTCGCGCGCAAGGTGAACGGCTCGCCGTAATCGATGGTGTCGCCTCGCCACGCCGCGACGAAGTCGCTCACCGGCAGGCGTGCGTACGGGTACCCCTGCGGGTCGTGCAGCAGCACGTGCTCGTCGTCGATGCCGAGTGCCACGAGGTAGTGGTCCGCGCCGACGGGCCCGGTCATGCCCGGCTGGTACCGCAGATGTCCCATCTCGACGGGGCCGACCATGACCGGACCGTTCGCCAGGCTCGCCGAGAGACGATCCAGCGCGGCATCGACGTCACCTCCGCTGGTGGACTCCGCGGCCCAACCGAGGGCTGCCATGGCGTCGTCCACGCCGATCTCGGGGTTCCAGCCGGGCGGATCGAAGAACGGCTGCGACCCGCCGACCAGCTGCACGCCGAACGGGCTCCCGGTCGCCGTCTCCACGACACCGACGTCCGGCGCATCCGCACCGATCATCATGACGAGGCTGTGCGAGTAGCAGTACGGCCCTGAGCCGCGATAAGCGATCATACGGACAAGATGGCCTTTTTCGTGCGAAAACACCACCAGTGCGGCAGGTTCGGAGCGCCTTCCGCCCCCGGCGCGACCATCGAGGTCGCGGGGGCTGAAGGTCGTTTCGGGCGTCAGCGACAATGGGGAGCGTGACCGCCACCTTGTCCAAGCCCGCCTTGAAGATCGGCCCCTACGAGGTCGATCCGCCGGTGGTGCTCGCGCCGATGGCCGGCATCACCAACGTCGCCTTCCGGCGGCTCTGCCGGGAGTACGGCGCCGGGCTGTACGTGTGCGAGATGATCACCAGCCGCGCGCTGGTCGAACGGCACCCGAAGACCCTCGAAATGATCACCTTCGACGCGGACGAGCACCCCCGCTCCATGCAGCTCTACGGCGTCGACCCGGTGACCATGGGCAAGGCCGTGCAGATGATCGTCGACGAGAACCTCGCCGACCACGTCGACATGAACTTCGGCTGCCCGGTGCCGAAGGTCACCCGCAAGGGTGGCGGCTCCGCCCTGCCGTACAAGCGGCGGCTGTTCGCCGAGATCGTCTCGGCCGCGGTCCGCGCCGCCGAACCGGCGGGCATCCCGGTGACGGTGAAGTTCCGCATCGGCATCGACGACGACCACATCACGTACCTCGACGCGGGCCGCCTCGCCGAGGAGAACGGCGCCGCGGCCGTCGCGCTGCACGGCCGCACCGCGGCCCAGCGCTACTCCGGCACCGCCGACTGGACCGCCATCGCCCGGCTCAAGGAGCACGTCAAGACCATCCCGGTGCTGGGCAACGGCGACATCTTCAGCGCCGACGACGCGCTCCGGATGATGGCCGAGACGGGCTGCGACGGCGTGGTGGTCGGCCGCGGCTGCCTCGGCCGCCCGTGGCTGTTCCGCGACCTGCAGGCCGCGTTCGCCGGGCAGCCGATCCCGCCCGGCCCGGCGCTGGGCGAGGTCACCGGAGTGCTCCGGCGGCACGCCGAGCTGCTGGCCGACCACATGGGCGAGGAGAAGGGCCTGCGCGACCTGCGCAAGCACATGGCGCAGTACCTGCGCGGCTTCCCGGTCGGCTCCGACCTGCGCCACCAGTTCGGCCTGGTGTCCAGCCTCGCCCAGCTCGACGACCTGCTCGCGCAGCTCGACCCGGACATGCCGTTCCCGGCCGACGGCGAGGGCCCGCGCGGCCGCCAGGGCTCGGCGGGCAAGGTCGTGCTCCCGGAGGGCTGGCTGGACGACCCGGAGGACGCCACCGTGCCGGTCGGCGCGGAGATCGACAGCAGCGGCGGCTGAGTGGCCGCGCAACGCACCACGACCCCCGATTCCGTTGCGGCGCGCCGAATTCGCCACCGATCGATTTTCCTCGTCGGCGTGTCGGCGGTGCTTTTCGCGGCCGGATGTGCCCGGCAGCCAACCGAATCCGAATCGCTGCGACTGTCCAAGCAGTACTTCGCGGACAACAACACCGCCGCCGCGCAAGGACCCCAGGCGCAACAGGAGTTCTTCCGGCGCACGCAACATGCCGATTTCCAGGACCAGAACTGCGATCTCGGAACGATCACGGTCGAACTCGACCCGGCATTGTCGACGCTGCGGCCCGATCCGGGTTTCGCCCCGGACGGCGTCCGGCCGCGCGGCGAGATCTGGGTCGTCGGCGTCGAGGTGACCACCAGGACAGCGGGCAGCACCACCGGCCACCAGATCGGTTCGCAACACCTCGTGCTGCTGGACGGTCGAATGCACGGATTCGCGCCTTGTCCAAACGGGTAAATGGTTGCGCACTCAAGCGCTGTAACGCGAAGGACGGGCGAAACCGATGAAGTTGCAATGTGGTGACGAGAAACACACACTGGTCTGCTCGTCCGTGCGGGTGGGTCCGTTCCGTTTTGCTTCCACACACACCCCTCCGCCCGGTACACATCCTAAGCAGCTGCAGATTCGCGCGGCGCTCGCCAATTCGGACCAGGCCAGGGTCAGCCGGTTGAGCGAATTAGGGCGGTGCGCGAGTCAGACCAGCTCAAGCGATCCGTCCCACCCGACGACACCACGGACGGGAGGTGAGTGCGATGACCGGACTGCGCAACGGTTTCGCCGGGCCGGAGCCACTGCGTGACGACGACCCGCCCACCGCGCTGCCTCCCGGCCGGCGCACCCGCCAGGACCTGGCCAACGGGACCGGGATGGCGGAGCTGCACGAATCGATCGCGAACCTGCTGGCGTCGCGCGGCCAGTGGCGGCAGGCGTACCACCACCTGCGGTCGGCGCTGGACCTGAAGTCCACTGCGGATGCGCCGCGGGTGCCGGAGCAGCTGCGGCACGAGGTCAACCGGCTGCGCCGCGAGCACGCCGAGGCCCGCGAGCAGAGCCTGCGGGACAGCCTGACGGCCAGCTACAACCGCCGCTACCTCGACGAACGGCTGGCCGACCTGCTGGACGACCACGTCGGCACCGACGACGGGCTGGCCGTGGCACTGGTCGACCTGGACTGGTTCAAGCAGGTCAACGACACCTACGGGCACCTGCTCGGCGACCGGGTGCTGCAACGCGTCGTCGACCTTCTGCAGGAGGTGCTGCCGACCGGCGCGTTCTGCGCCCGCTACGGCGGCGAGGAGTTCGTCCTGGTGCTGCCGAACATCGAGCCGGCGGCGGCAGTGGCGGTGTGCGAGACGGCCCGCTCCCGGGTGGAGCGGTTCCCGTGGGCGCAGATGGCGCCGGGGCTGCGGGTGACGGTCAGCGTCGGCGTCGCACACGAGCACACCGCGGCCGATTCCGCGCCGGTGTCGGCCGAACAGCAGTTGCTCAGCGCGGACGCGCTGCTCTACGCCGCGAAGCAGTCGGGGCGCAACGCGGTCGCGTACCGGACGGGGGCAGAAGTCCGATTGGCCGGAATTGCGGCCGGGGGGGGGGGGGGGGGGGCGGGCGGGGGGGGGCGCCGGGGGGGGGGGGGGGGCCGCCCCCCCCCCCACCAGGGCGGCTGCGCCCCCACCCCCCCG
>NZ_JBFAKG010000020.1:35131-61793 GCF_040655595.1 Saccharopolyspora sp. NPDC050389 | reverse complement strand
GACCGGCTGCGCTCCGACCCGTCGCTCGCGGGGCGGACCGGGGTGGCTTAGCGGTGGGGGGAAGATGGCCGCGCGGCCGGACTGGCGGCCCGGCGCCCCCCCCCCCCCACGCGAAGGGTCGCCGGCTACTGATCGCGATCACACGAAAGCACTGGGTGTATTTGAGAACCACTTACCCCGGTCAACCTGACTAGCACAGATGGCCGCATTGAACGAGGTCTCGGGCCTGATCGTGCACTGATTGTGAAGAAATTGTCGCCCACTATCGTCAATTCGGGCGATCGGCCGTACTATCTCGTAGGCGCCGACCGATACGCGTCGGGGGGTATCGAGCGCGTCGGCAGTACTCGTAGACCGTTGGCTTTCGCAGGTGGGAGGGAAAACGCGTGCCGCAAGACCCCCGGCATGGCGAATTCGGGCACCGTCGTTCCCGCCCCGACGAGGACGTCCCCGACAACGCCACCGCCGCTTCGACCGGTCGACGCAGGCGCGCATTGGGCGACGACGGCACGGGTGGAACCCGCGTCATCGACCTGCTCTCCAAGCACGGCAAGAGCCCGGGCAACGGCTCGAACCACCGGCGCGCCGCCGAGCCCGAGCCCCCGCAAGCACCCCAGGCACCGCAGCCGCCGCAGGCGTCGAAACCGCGCCGCGCCGCGCGACCGCCCCAGAACACCCCGCCGGGCCCGGCCGAGCAGTCGGACCCGCGCGGCTGGACCGCGCCGGAGGGCGCCTCGCGCCGCTCCCGCCCCGCGCCGCCGCCGAGCCCCGGCACCCCGTCCGCCACGCCGCCGCCCGCCACGCCGCCGCCCGCCACGCCGCCGCCCGGCTGGGCGCCGCCTGCGTCGGGCGCTCGCGCCGCCCAGGCCCCGAACGGCGAGCC
Organism: Saccharopolyspora sp. NPDC050389; assembly: GCF_040655595.1. Classification (NCBI taxonomy): domain Bacteria; kingdom Bacillati; phylum Actinomycetota; class Actinomycetes; order Pseudonocardiales; family Pseudonocardiaceae; genus Saccharopolyspora; species Saccharopolyspora sp. NPDC050389. The sequence goes on along the minus strand of NZ_JBFAKG010000020.1, from coordinate 60,910 downwards.
CCGCCAGGGCCGCCGCCGCGCGCGCCCTGAGGGCCCGGCACAGCCCGCCGACGGCTCCGCGGGCCGCGCTCGGCCGAACATCGGCGGTGCCGCCGCAGCCTTCGCCGGAGGAGCCGCCGCGCGCAACGGCGCCCCGGCCGAACCCCCGACCCGCAACGGCGCCCCCGCCGAGCCGCCGGCTGCCCGCAACGGCGCCCCGGTCGAACGGCCAGCGCGCAACAGCGCCCCCTCCGAGCCCCCGGTCCGCAACGGCGCTCCGGCCGAGCCCCCGGCCCGCAACGGCGCGCCGGAACGGCCCACCGGCAACGGCGCACCGATCGAGCCGCCCGCTCGCGGTGGCGCTCGCAACGGCGCTCCCGTCCCGCCGCCTGCTCGCAACGGCGCTCCCGCCGAGCCGCCGATGCGCAACGAGCCGCCCGCGGCCGAGCCGACCCGGATCACCCAGGCGCTGACCGGCGAGCCGGCCCCCGCCAAGCCGCCGCGCCGCGCGCCGCGCCCCGCCGCGGGCCGCCCGGTGCCGCCTCCGGTCGACGCGGACCTGGAAGCCACCACCCAGCACCCAGCCGTACCCGCCGGCCCGCCGCAGGCCGAGAAGACCGCGATGGTCGCGCGGCCCAAGCGGGACGCGCGGCCCAAGCGGGACGACAAGACCACCATCGCCAAGCCGGTGGCGCCGCCCGTCGCGGACGCCGAGGAGACGGCGATCGTCGCGCCCGCCGATCTGGACGACCTGGACGACGTCGACGACCTCGAGGACGCCGACGAGTTCGGCGAAGAGGTCGAGGAGCGCAAGAACGACATCAAGGAGATCGACGCCACGCTGGCGCGGTTCTCCAAGGTCCACGACGAGATCGCCGCCGAGGAGGCAGCCCGGCGCAAGAAGTACTCGTGGCTGCTGGGCAAGCGCCGCGAGCCGGAGCTCGGCACCGACATCCCGTTCGACTTCGTCGAGGGACGCGACGGCCAATCCCGGATGGAGTGGAAGAAGAAGCAGCGCAAGCGCCGCACGAATCTGATCGTGATGGCGGTGGCGATGGCCGCGTCGCTGACCGTGTTCCTGACCCTCGGCATCGCCTGGGGCGCCACCACGCTCTGGGGCCCGCCGTCCGTCCAGGCGCTGGACCCGAACTCGGACTCCATCAAGGACATCGCCAAGCAGACCGGCGACCAGAACTTCCTGCTGGTCGGCTCGGACACCCGGGCCGGCGCCACCGCCGAAGACGGCGTGGGCAGCGAGCAGGACGAGCCCGGAGCCCGTGCGGACACCACGATCATCGCGCACATTCCGGCCGACCGGAGCCGGGTCGTCCTGGTGTCGTTCCCGCGCGACCTCAAGGTCGACATGCCCACCTGCGAGCGCTGGGACGCGAACACCGGCAAGTACACCGGCGAGCAGGTTCCGGCGAGCAAGGGCGTGCGGCTGAACTCGGCCTACGCCATCGGCGGCCCGCTGTGCACGACGAAGGTCATCCAGCAGATCTCCGGTCTGCGCGTGAACAGCTTCCTGGGCATCGACTTCCAGGGCTTCAAGTCGATGGTGGACGCGGTGCAGGGCGTCGAGATCTGCACCGAGAAGCCGATCGTCGACTCCACGCTCGGCACCGTGCTGCCCCAGGCCGGCCGGCAGACCCTCAGCGGCGAGCAGGCGCTGAACTACGTGCGCGCCCGCCACGTCAAGGGCGACCCCACCTCGGACTACGGCCGGATGCAGCGCCAGCAGCTGTTCCTCTCGGCGCTGCTGCGCAAGACGATGTCCAGCCAGGTGCTGCTCGACCCGGGCAAGCTGGGCGACTTCGTCAAGGCGGTCAGCGCGAACACCTTCGGCGAGAACATCGGCGTGGACCGGTTGATGGACCTGGGCCAGCAGATGCAGGGCCTGGACGCCAGCCGGGTTACCTTCATCACCGTGCCGACCACCGGCTACGCCGACGAAGAGGGCATGGAGGTCCTGCGGGAGGGCGACACCAAGTCGCTGTTCCAGGCCATCCTCGACGACGCCCCGATCATGTCGGGCAGCGGCGGGCCCGCGTCCGTCAACGCCATGCCCAGCGGCGGAGGTGCCGCGGCGACGGCGAACGGCCTGGTGCAGCAGCAGCCCGCGGACCCGAATCAGCCGCCGGCCGTCCCGGACGGGCTTTCCACGGTGAACGCCGGCACGGACCTCTGCGGCTGAGCTGGCCCAGGCCTCGGGAACGGGTTCATCATGGCCCGTTCACCGCCGGTTCACCGTGGGGCATTCTGTCCGATTCCGGCTGGAAGTACTCTGGTCGTCATGCGTGAGGTTTACCAGGAACAGCTCGGCGTGCTAGCCGATGAACTCGCTTCGATGTCGGCCATGGTCGGCACCGCCATGGAGCGCGCGACCAAGGCTCTCCTGGAGACCGACCTGTCGCTCGCCGAGCAGGTGATCGACGAGGACGTGCAGGTGGACGAGGCGCGGGCCCGCGTCGAGGAGCACGCCTTCGGCCTGCTGGCGCTGCAGGCGCCCGTGGCGGGCGACCTGCGCACGGTGATCTCCGCCATCCACGCCGCCGAAGACCTGGAGCGGATGGGCGACCTGGCGCTGCACGTGGCCAAGACCGCGCGCCGCCGCCACCCGAACGCGGTGCTGCCGCAGGACGTGCAGCCGTACTTCGCCGAGATGGGCCGGATCGCCGTCAAGCTGGCCGGCCGGGTCCGCACCGTGATCCGCACGCAGGACGTGGAGGCCGCGCGCGGACTCGAAGAGGACGACGACGAGATGGACGACCTCCACCGGCACCTCTTCACCGTGCTGATGAGCCCGGAGTGGTCGTACGGGGTGGCGGCCGCGGTGGACGTCACGCTGCTGGGCCGGTTCTACGAGCGGTTCGCCGACCACGCCGTCTCGGTGGCCCGCCGGGTCGTGTTCGTCGTGACCGGAAAGATGCCGACCAGCTGAACCGTCGTCGCAGGTCACGGGCGGTCGAGCCGGAAAAGTATTAATACTCGGTCTCAGTACTCGCTGTTGCGATCGTCGTGTGCGATGCTCGTTCGGGTGAGAAGGTTCCGAACAGCGTCCGACGGGGTGTCCGGTGCGTAAGAGTCCGACCGTGCACCGCAGAAGGCTGGGCAGCGAGCTGCGGCGGCTGCGCGAATCCGCCGGCCGCACGCACCGCGAAGTCGCCGCCCACCTGGACTGCTCCCAGGGCAAGATCAGCCAGATCGAGCTCGGCCGGGTGCCGGTGCGCACCTCCGACGTGCGGCTGATGGCCGAGTTCTACGGCGCCACCAGCGACCAGCTCTCGGCGCTGGTGGATCTCGCGCAGGATTCCAAGCAGCGCGGCTGGTGGCAGCAGTACCCGAGCACCGCGCAGCGGCCCGGCCTGCAGACCTACCTCGGCCTGGAGACCTCGGCGAAGGCGGTGAGCTGCTACGGCTCGGATCCGCTGCCGGAGCTGCTGCAGACCGCCGAGTACAGCCGCGCTCTGCTGACCGCCGGCGCGCACACCTACGACCCGGACGAGCTGCAGGAGCGGCTGACGGTGATCTCCACCCGGCAGCAACGGCTGCTCGGGGAGAACCCGCTGGAGCTGTGGGCGGTGCTCGACGAGGCCGCGCTGCGGCGCGCCGTCGGCGGTTCCGGGGTGATGCGCCAGCAGCTGGAGCACCTGGTGCTGCTGGGATACCGGCGCAACGTCACGATCCAGGTGCTGCCGTTCCGCAGCGGCGGGCATCCGCTGATGGGCGACCGGATCGCGGTGTTCTCCTTCCCGGACGACGCCGACCCGCAGGTCGTGCACCTGGGCGACTCGGCGAACTCCCGGTTCCTGGACAAGCCCGACGACACCGGCGACTACCTCAAGGCGTTCGAGCAGGTCTGCGCCCGAGCCCTGAACCCCAAGGACTCCAGCGCCTTCATCTCGGCCATCGCCGACGAGTCCCCGGCCTGACGCCCATCCGGTTTCCGCTGGTCAAATGCCGTGCGCTAGACCAACTGCCGCTCGCACGGACCGCTACCAGCACCAAAAGGAACCGTGCAGCGCCGACACCCGGGCCTTTGCGTCGACGTCGCTTGCCGCAGCTGGGACACTGGGTCAGTACGGAATCTTGCAGGTTCTGTACCTTCCAGTCAGGAAAGGAGCCGAGCCGTGAGCCTCGCGCACGCCGTCCCCGCAGCGCTCGGACCGCACACCGTGTCCGAGTGGCACGAGATGCCACAGCCCGGTAATGGGCGGCGGTTGGAGCTTCTGGCAGGCTGGTTGATCATGTCCCCTGCCCCGACCCGCCGGCACCAGCGCATCGGCGATCTCGTGCGCACCGTTCTCGAGGACGCTTTCCCCGAGAACCTGGCGGTCACCGCCGCTGCCGTCGACGTTTCCACGCCCCGGCGCGATGGGCTAATCCCGGACGTCATGCTCATGACCCACGACACCGACGACGACCCGGCACGAGCCGAAGACGTGCTCCTGGTCGTCGAAGTCTGGTCGGACGGCAATACCGCGCGGGAACGGGTGGAAAAGCGCCATGCCTACGCAACCGCGGGCATTCCGTTCCTGTGGGAGATCACCTTCGACTCCACCACTACCGAACTCGTCGGCCAACGCAATGACCACGGCCGATGGATCGAACTCGACCGCCTCCCGCTCGGGCCCGACCCGATCGCGGTGACCGCCGCACCGAAACCCCTCACGCTCGCACTGACCTGAGCGGGCCCCGCACAGCGGCCGACGGACGTGGAAGTCCTCCAATTTCAGGCAAAATCGGGGGATTCCGATCGGGCGCGGAGGATGTCCATTGTGGTCTGGTCCGCCGGGAAGAAGGACTCGATCGCCAGTTCCGCGACCGTCACGTCCAGCGGGGTGCCGAAAACCGCCGTCATGCTTAGCAATGACAGCTCCCGGTCGCCGTGGCGCAAGCGCAGCGGCACCACGACATCGCTCGCCCCCGGTAGCTCGACCTCCGGCTCCGGTTGGTCGCACGGGTAGGCGCGGAGTTCCGCGAGCAGGTCGGCGAGCGCCGGGTCCGCGGTCGCCGTGGCCTGGCGGCGCAGCCGGCCGAGGATGTGGGCGCGCCACTCGCCGAGGTTGACGATGTTCGGCGCCACGCCCTCGGGGTGCAGGCTCAGCCGGAGGACGTTCACCGGCGGTGCCAGCAGGTCCGCGGCCGCGCCTTCGAGGAGCAGCCCGACGCTGGCGTTGCTCTCGACCAGCCGCCACGCCCGGTCGACGATCAGCGCCGGAAAGGGCTCGTGCGCGGCGAGCACCTGGCGCAGTGCGGCCCGCACGGCCGCCAGTTCCGGCGCGTCCAGGCCGCTCGCCGGGTAGGCCGGGGCGTAGCCGCCCGCCAGCAGCAGGCTGTTTCGCTCCCGCAGCGGCACGTCGAGCCGTTCGCTGAGCCGCAGGATCATCTCCTTGGTGGGCTTCGAGCGGCCGGTCTCCACGAAGCTGAGGTGCCGCGTCGAGATGTCGGCGTCCAGCGAGAGCTGCATCTGGCTCAGCCGCCGCCGTTCCCGCCATTCCCGGAGCAGCGCACCAACCTGGCGCTGTTTCACCATTGTCACACCACGACATTAGCCACCCGGGCCATTACCTCCCGGGTAATCGACGCGATGACTTCCGGGCCGCAGAGTGGTGCTCACCGAACCGCAGAACGAAAGGGTTTCCACCATGAACGAGCTCCTCGACCGCTACATCGCCACCTGGAACGAGCGGGACGCCGACAAGCGCCGCGCGATGGTCGACGAACTCTGGGCCGACGAAGGCACCTACACCGACCCGCTGGCCGACGTGCGAGGCCGGGAAGCCATCGACGCCACGATCGCCGCGGTGCAGGCCCAGTTCCCGGACTTCGCCTTCCGCCCGGGCGAGGTCTTCGACGCCCACCACGACATCGCCCGCTTCACCTGGGAGCTCGGCCCGGTGGGCGGCGAAGCGGTGGTGGTGGGCTTCGACGTGGCGGTCCTCGACGAGAACGCCAAGATCCGCGCGATCCACGGATTCCTCGACAAGGTCCCGGCGATGTGATGCGACCGGTCGTGAGTGGCTGTGGCCGCTCCAGCGACCATTGCCACTCACGACGCCAGGCCGATCTTCATGCGCCGTTCAGCGTCGCCATGAGTCGCCGGGTGCGGCGCTGTTCCTCGTCGGTTCCGAAGGGAACCGCGACGAGTTCGGTCGCGCCCGCCTCCGCGTAGCGGCGCAGCGCGCGTTCCACCGTCGCGTCGTCGCCGATGACGGCGACGTCCTCCGGGCCGGCGAGGCCTTGGCGGTCCAGCACGGCCCGGTAGGCGGGCAGTTCGCCCGCGACCGCGAGCTGTGCGGCGAAACGGTCGCGCGCACCGTCCACATCGGACGTGACGGACACCGAAACCAGGGGTTCCGGTAGCACGCGCCGAAAAAGCAACGTTTAGCTCAGGAGCGCTGGTGGTGGGCGGGATTCAGCGGGTTCGAGAGCCCGGTTGGCGCTGAGTTCGGGGACGTACTTGTAGATCGTCGACCGGCTGACGCCGAGCAGGCGGGCGATGGAAGCCACGGTGTTGTCCGGCTCGGCGAGCAGCGCGCGGGCGTGACGGACCTGCTCGGGGGTCATGGCCGGTGGCCGGCCGAGCCGGACGCCGTTGGCCTTCGCCGCGGCCAGGCCCTCACGGGTGCCGTCAACGATGAGCTCGCGGATGAACTCGGCCAGGGCGGCGAAGACGTGGAACACCAGGCGGCCGCCGGGGGTGGTGGTGTCGAGGTTCTCGTGCAGCGAGGTGAACCCGATCCCGCGCTTGCGCAATCCGCTGACCAGGGACAGCAGATCTTGCAGGCTGCGGCCAAGGCGGGAGAGCTCCAGGACGACGAGAGTGTCGCCTTCGCGGAGGTAGTCCAAGCAGGCCCACAGCTCGGGCCGTTCGGCGTTGCGGCCGGACAGCTTCTCCTCGAAGACCCGGATGCACCCGGCGCCGGTGAGGGCGTCGACCTGGCGGCGCAGGTTCTGATCCGCGGTGGACACCCGAGCGTAGCCGACACGGGCGCCGCCGCCGATGGCCTCGAGCGGGTCGCCGTCGAGGACGAGTTCGGCCGGAGCGTCGGTCATCAGCGGCCCCTTTCATGATCGCGGGCGCGCCGACTGTACGACAAAGGGTGCTGATCGAGTTGTTGGACACTCCGGCTTTACAACACGTTTTTCGGACACAAGTCAGGCGGTTCGGCGCTGCGAACCGGCTTGTTGTTGATCATGTTGAGAAAGGTTCGATTCTCAACACCTGCCGCGCTGCCGGGTGGTCGTGGGGACTGGTGGCGGGCCTGGAGGTCGGAGCGCACGCTGCGTCCGCGATGCGGCGCGGTGCTTATGGGACCAGGAGCAGCCAGATGGCGATGTGGTGGCAGATCGCCGCCACCGACACCGCAGAGTGGAAGAACTCGTGGTAGCCGAATGTCGTCGGCCAGGGGTCGGGCCAACGGCTCGCGTAGAACACCGCACCGGCGGTGTAGAGCAGTCCGCCGACCAGCAACAGCACCAGGGCACTCACCCCGGTGTTGTGCAGCAGGTCGCCCAACACGAACACCGCGACCCAGCCGAGCGCGATGTAGACGGGGACACCGACCCAGCGCGGCGCATGCGGCCAAGCGAGCTTGAGCATCACGCCGGCGAGGGAACCTACCCAGATCACGGTGAGCACGACGCTGCCGACGGCCGGCGGCAGGGCCAGCATCGCGAACGGCGTGTAGGTACCCGCGATCAACAGAAAGATCATCGAGTGGTCGAGGCGGCGCATCCATGTGCGCGCACCAGCCGAGACCCAGTTTTTGAGGTGGTAGAGGGCACTGACTCCGAACAGGCCCAGCACCGTGGCCACATAGATCGCGATTCCGGCCGTGGCTGCGGCCGGGAGCAAACCCGCAGCCACCACGATCAACGCCGCACCTGCGGCGAGGAACAGAACCAGCGACCCCAGGTGGATCCAGCCCCGCAGTTTCGGCTTGACAAGCGCGGCGGGTCGGCGGGCAGTGAGCACGCGAGTCACGGCCCGAGCATAAATAAGCCGGGCCAGGTCAGCTGGGTGCTGTTGACCACCACCGACGCGCGGTGCAGGACGTCTCGGCCGAGGGCGGCAGCGTGCTGCCGCGGTTTCTAGGCCGGGTCGGTGTCGAACGGGGTGCGCAACCGGCGCATCCCGGCATGGCTGTGGTCAGCGATCGGGTGGTACTGCTCGGGGATGGCCCGGGTGTGTTCGGGTTCGGCGAACTGGACCGGATTCACCGAGCTCGGAGCGCGGGTGCACCCACCGGCAGCCGGTACCCGGTCGGAGAACCGGTCGGGGGCCAGGCCGCCGCGGTGCTGGCGGCGCGGGCGGTGCAGTGATGTTGATGTGGTGATGGCATTCCTTCCTTGTCCCGTCGCCGATCCAGGATCGGTGCGGGCGGTGTGTGTGGAGGCGGCGAGGCGGGGTGGATGCGCTCGCCGAAAGCACCGGTGGCTCCCCACCCGAGCGGGTGAGGAGCCACCGGAGAAACAGAGAGGGTTGTCAGACCGCGCGCACGAGGTCGGCCTGCGGGCCCTTGGGGCCCTGGCTGACCTCGTAGGACACCTGCTGGTCCTCCTCCAGGCTGCGGAACCCGCCGGCATCAATCGCCGAGTAGTGCACGAACACGTCCGGCCCGCCCTCGTTCGGAGCGATGAAGCCGAAGCCCTTTTCCGAGTTGAACCACTTCACGGTTCCGTTAGTCATGCGTGTCTCCTCCTGGGAGCTGGGGTATGACGGGCGACCACACCGTGCGGAGGCCCGGGCCGGGGGATCTCAGACGGCGGCTAACTCCAGCTGCAACCAAAGAAAGAAGCTCGCCCGCATCAACATCCTGCGAGCATGCACAAAACACGAACCCAGAAACAACGACCACCAACGACCCTACACGCCCCCCGGACGCCGCGACGATCACCCAGCTGTGCGCGTCAGCGCCCGGCCTGGCGTATTCGACGAGTGGATCTTGAAGGCTGATGATCCGACACACAGCAGCGGCCGGGGTGTCCTCGTCGACCCGCTGCCGGGCACGCCTGGCCCGCCGAAGCTGACGGCGGGAACAACGGCGATCCCCACCCGCCGAGCGCTGCTGGCCGATCAGCCCGCCTCCTACACGGGACCATGAGAGACCACACCAGGGCAGGGGCGGATTTTCTGTATCAGCGACCACAGAAACTCCACATCGGGCACTCGTGGGCATCGACTACGTTGCGGCACCACCAGTGGCCGGGCGGCGCACGAGCGCCTGGCCCCGCCGCCTGGAGGCCCGCACGTCATCGACCGAGCTGGACGATGTCGGCGGCTCGCAGCCCGGCGCAGGGCCGCGAGCCGGCGCGAGGGGCCGATCCCGTCCCGAGCCGTAGGGGATGAGCATGACGGAAACCCGCAGGTGAGCGGAGTTTCCTCACCTGATCGATGAAATCTGTGATCGCTGGAGTAGACATTCCCCGCTGAGTGTGTGTAATCTTCTGCTCGTTGCAAGAGAGAGAACGTCAGGTGGCACGGGAGATGACGAACTACCCGTGAGCAAGTGCAAGACGGTCAGGCGTACCGGGGCCGATCAGCGCATGGGGCTCCGGCAGGCGACCAAGGACAGTCGGCAAGGCATGACCGGCATACGCAAGAGGCCGGAGCCGACAGTCGCGTGAGGATAGGTAAGTCAGGAAACAGAGGAGAAGGGAAGGGTTGCACACCATCGGATCGCCTGCCTCCGGCTGAGTTGCGCCGGGCGGGTGCCGCAGTCCCATCGGATTGGAAGGTGGTCTTCGGTTACGCGAACGCGATCCCCGCAGTCTCTGCCTCTGGTGCGGAGCACGCGGACACAGGAGGCCGATCTCACGGTCGGCTGATGGAAGTGGAACCCACAACCCTGGGGCCCCGGTGCCAAAGCACCGGGGCCCCTCTTGATGCGGAGGCGCCGATGACCCCAGAAACCCACGACCCGCAGACCGCGGACGAGAAGTTCGATGACGAGCACTACCCCGCCTACACCATGGGCCGCGCCGCCGAGATGCTCGGCACCACCCCAGCGTTCCTACGCAGCCTGGACGAGGCACAACTGATCGAGCCGCAGCGCTCCTCCGGTGGGCACCGCCGCTACTCCCGCTCCCAGTTGCGCCTGGCCGCTCGCGTCCGGGAACTGGTCGACCAGGGCACCGGTCTCGACGCCGCCTGCCGCATCGTCACCCTGGAAGACCAACTCCAGGAAGCCCGCAACCTCAATGGTCCGACGCCACCGTGACGATCCCTCTGTCGAAACGCCTGGGCACCGCCTCCGAAGCGGCGATCACCCCACCCGAATACGAAGGCGCCCACCCTCGACGGAAGGCCCGCGCCGACCTGCGCGGTCGGACGTCGCCGAGATCGAACGCGACCGCAACGTCGCCAACACCGTCCTCAGCGACACCGACCGCATCCTGACGCACCTACGCGCTCCACAGGCACGGACCGCTACAACGACCAGAAATTCCCCGACTAATCACCGATCGCTTCTGGCTCGCGCAACGGCCGGTAGCCGGTGCGTGCGTACTCGGCTTCCACCGGGAATTCATACGTGCCGTAGGGATTGACGTGTTCCATCAGCGCAGGTGAGACGTGCGCGAGCAGACTGCGGTCGATGCGGCCCCGACGCTGGGAGAGGTAGGCGAGGGCGAGCTCGAGGTAGGCGGTGTTCCAGGTGATGATCGCGTTGGTCACTAGCGACAAGCACAGGGCCTGTTCGGTCTGCTGCTCGTGGTGACGGCGCCGCACGGTGCCTTCGTGGGCGAAGAACAGGTCGCGACGCAGCGAGTGCAAGCTCTCGCCCTTGTTGAGCTGACGGGTGATCCGCCGCCGGTAGGCCTCATCGGCGAGGTAGCGCAGGGCATACAGGGTGCGCTGAAGCCCGCCGTACTCCACCAAAGCCTGGGCAAGCGCGGAGCGCCGCGAGGAGGCATGAAGCTTGCTGACCACCAGCGATGCGGTGGAATGGCCGTATTTCAGGCTCGCGGCCAGGCGCAGCATCTCGTCCCACTGGCTGCGGATCAGTCCGATGTCGACGGTTCCGGTCAGCAGCTTGCCCGCGTTCGGGAACACGCTGCACACTTCGCGCCGGGAGCCGAGCCGGTGCAGGGTGATGCCGCCGAGGTCGCGGATCCGCGGCGACAGGGTGAATCCGGTCAGTGCGAAAAGCGAGAAGACCGTGAGGGTTTGGCCGGAGGTGTCGGTGGCGTGCTCGGTGATCGGCAGGTCGGTGGCGTTGCCGAGGATCTCGTCGAGGACGTAGACGGCTTCGCGGTCGGTGACCGGGATGACCTTGGTGCCGTAGGTGGAGTGCTGGTCGGAGACGTGGGTGTAGGTGGCCACGCCCTCGTCGACGAAGTAGCGGCTCATCGTCCGTGCGGTCAGAGACTTGCCGCGCATCGGGAACCGCTGCCCATCCGAGGACGACATGGTGCCGCCGCCCCACACCGACGCCAGCGGGAGCCGGTGGTGGTGGTTGACGATCGCAGCATTGGCCTCGCGCAGGGTGTCTTCGCGCAGGTACCACTCGGTGGTCCACGCGAGGGTGTCGTAGGAGATCCCCGAGGCCTCGGCCATCGCGGTCAGGCCGAAGTTGCACGCCTGCGCCAGGATCGCCGCGTAGAGATTGCGACGCAGCTGCGGATCGCGGTGGGTCTTGCCGCCGGCGTGGGTGAGCTGATCCGACCACGAGGCCCAGCGGTCGACCTCGATGAGCAGCTCGGTCAACTGCGGCCGGGGCAGCAGCTCCACCAGCTCTAACCGGAGCTTGTCGACCTCGTCGGGCACCGCCTCGGCCGAGAGCCGATTGACCACGAGCTCGCCCTTCTCGGTCATGCGCACCGGCCCTTCGCCGGAAGCCAGCAGAGGTTCCAGATCACCGAGCGCGGCACGCAGCTGCTCGCCGACATCGCCGAGGGCCTGGTCGACGGAGCCGGGCACGCCGACCAGGGCGCAGTACTCGCCGCGCCAGGCATTCCACTTCGCGGCGGGCAGCAGCAGCGTCGTCGGATCCGAGTAGCGGCGCGAGCCCGGCACCCACACATCGCCCGAGCGCAGCGCGTCCCGCAGACCGAGCAGGGTGCACAGCTCCCAGTAGTGCCGATACGCCGTGGCATTGCCGGACTTGGCGGCCTGGTCGAGGTAGCCGCGCCAACGGGTCGGCACGAACTCCGTCGGCGCGCCCCCAGGCACCTTGCGCCCGCCCCGGGCATACAGCTCGCGCAGCACATCGACGGCAGCGGCCAGGGGTTTGGCCTCCACCGACGCCTCGAAACGCAGGGTGGAGATGACGTGCGGGACGAACTCGCGCAGGTAGGTGAAGCTGGCGTCGATCAGCGCCAGGTGCCCGTGGTCGCGCTGCAACCGGTCCTTCGGACCACGGCGGGCCGCTCGCATCCGGTCCAGCCCGATGCCGGCGCGCAGCCTCGCGCCGACCTCGACATCGGGCACGTCCGGGTCGGTGGTCACCGTCAGGATCTCCTCCAGCAGGCTCAGCCGGTCCTCCGAGGCCCGCGCCCGCTGCGCCAGCAGCTCGTCGAGCTTGCGGCGCGCACGGTTCTCGGTGCCGGAGATCGCCTGGTCAAACATCTGCACCACCTCGTCGAGGACCTCCACGGCGCACTCGGCGAGCGTGGCCAGCAGCACCGGGTAGCGCTTGTCGACGTCGCGTCGTGCGAGCGCCTGGTTGGTGGCGCGGCGCCCGATCCCGGCCAACCGTCGGCGCCGGGCACCGGGAAGCATCGACAAGTCCAGGGCGTGCGCGTCGAGATCGCGCAGGTAGCGCAGCTTGTCCAGCTCGGCACGGATCGACAGCGGTGAGGCGCTGGTCGCGCCGCGGTGCAGCCACGCCAGCCGCGAGGTCGTCATCCCGGGCTCGACCACCAGCAGCCCGTCCATCTCGGTCCGGCGGTGTTCGGTGAGCAGGTGCTCGACGCGGGTGTAAACCTCGGCCGCCGCTCGTTGGCGCACCGTGGCGATGCGCCCCATCAGTGTGATCACCCCGGGACGCATCACCTTCGCCGAACTCAGGTATTCGCACGCCAGGCGAAACAGCACGCTCGGCGCGTCATGCTCGACCGCGCGGGCCAGCAGGAACTCCTCCAGCTCCTTCCACTCCACTGCGGCCGCCGTGTGCCAACCCAACCGCGCTGCGAACAGTCGTAAATGCTCGGTGCGGGTCTGCTCCCGGCCGCCGTAGCCGACCAGCTCCGAGATCGGCACCCCGAGCTGCATCGCCACCCGCGACACCGCCGCAACCGGCGCCCCGGCGACGTCGTCGGGCACGAACCCCAGCCACGGCAGCGCGCAGAGCTGGAGCGCCAAGCCCATCCGGTTGCCCGCGCCGCGCGCCGCGGTGGCCAGCCATTCCCGATCGTCGGAGCCGAGCGTGAAGTAGCGGATCAGCTCGTTACGTCCCAGCTCCTCCGGCCACGACCGCAGCCGCTTGATCTCCTCGTCGGAGAAAAACCTCGTCGACACCCAGAACTCCGCACATCCGCTTGATCACTGACGGCGGACATCCTGGCCGGGCCCGATCACCACCGATCAGCGGGTCCACACCCACAAAACCTGCTTCAAGATCACGGAGCGGAGCGCTGACGTGCGAATACAGGGCTAAGCGTTGGTTTTTCGGCGTCTGCTACCGGGGCGCCAACCATGGCGACGACACGCGCTTGTGCCGCAACCGATCGGATCGTCGGCACGATGTGCTCGTCGAGCGCTCGCGGCCCGGCCCAGACCGTGATCGCGCCATCCGCGAGCTCGCCCGCGATCCGCAGCATCGCCGGGCCCAGCGCCGACACCAGCAACGGCGGCGGCTCGGCGCCCGGGATCTCGACCTGACCGGCCGCTCGCAGCGTCTCGCCGCGGAAGTCGACGGCGTCACCGCGCAGCAGCGGGCCCAGCGCCGTCAGGTATTCCCGGACGTGTCGCGCGGGCTTGTCGTAGGAGTAGCCGAACTGGTCCTCGACGATCATCCGGTGGCTCGGGCCGATGCCGAGGTCGAGCCGGCCGCCGGTGATCGCCTGCACCGTGCGCGCCTGACCCGCGAGCACCAGCGGATGCCGCGGGTAGGTGGGCACGATCGCGGTGCCGAGCCGGATGCCCGGCACCTCCGCACCGATCACGGCCAGCGAGGTCAGCGCGTCCCACGAAGCGTGCTGGCCCAGCCAGAAGCTCCCGAAACCGCTGGCCGCGGCGTCGCGAACCGCCTCCAGCAGATCGTCGTGCGCGAGCGTCCGCTCGTCGACGCAGAGCCCGATCCGCATGTCAGCTCCTCACATCCAGCACGGCCTTGCCCGAGACGCGTCGCTGCAGCAGCGCTTCGGCGGCCTCTTCGAGGCGTTCCCACGAGCCTCGCCAGCCGACCTCCGGCGAGATCCGGCCCGCCGCCAGCAGACCGGCCAATGTGGACAGATCTTCGGCGGGCGCGGAGACGTCGCCGAAGGTGTTGAGCGATTTCGACGGCCCGACCGCGAAAATCGAGTAGGGCTCGAAGACCGCCGGTTCGCCGGAGGTCCAGCCGATGTTCTGCACGCTGCCGCCCAGCTTGACCAGGTTCCAGGCGTCGACCAGCAGCTGCCCGCCGACGTTGTCCAGCACCAGGTCGACCGGCCGCACACCGGCCAGGTCTGGCACGACCTCGTGCGCGCCCAGCTCCGCCAGGCCGTCCTGCCGGTTCGCCTGCGCGATGACGTGCGCGCCGCCGAGCGCCGCGAGCTGCACGGCGAAGCGCCCGACGCCGCCGGAAGCCCCGGTGACCAGGACCCGCTTGCCGAGGATCGGCGCGGTCCGCAGCGTGCGCAGGGCGGTCAAGCCTGCCATGGGCAGCGCCGCCGCGTCGGCCAGGTCCACCGCCGCCGGAACCTCCGCTACCGCGTCGGCGTTCACCGCCATGCGCTCCGCCCAGGCGCCCGCGCCGAAGGCGATCACCCGCGCACCGGCCGGCGGGCTCCCTTCGGTCGCCTGCACGACGACGCCTGCGGCGTCGTAGCCGTGCACGGTGCCCGGGGCGAGTCGGCCGGCGAAGGCGATTTCGCCGTGGTTGAGCGAGATGTGGTGGACGTCGAGCAGCACCTGACCGGGCCCCGGCGCCGGCTCCGGGGCCTCGTCGATGCGCAACTTCGCGGGAGCCGCCGGGTCGGCGACGAGTGCTCGCATGTTCCCTCCAGAAGATAACCGGACCAGCGGTCCGTTTAATCGACGGTAGCATAGGCGGACCGACGGTCCGGTTTTTTGGAGGGGATGTGGCGAGGCAGGAGCGAGCCGACGCGGCACGCAACCGTCAGGCGGTGCTGCAGGCGGCCGAGCGGCTGCTGGCGGAGCGCGGCCACGTCTCGCTCGACGAGGTCGCGGCCGAAGCCGGAGTTGGCAAGGGCACGGTGTTCCGCCGCTTCGGCAGCCGCGCGGGCCTGATCAGGGAAATCCTGGAGGAACGCTCCCGAGCGCTGCGCGAGAACGTCACCAACGGGCCGCCGCCGCTGGGCCCGGGCGCGCCGCCGCGCGAGCGGCTGATGGCGTTCCTAGCGGAGCTGACCGGCATCGGCGAGCAGAACGCCGCGCTCCTCTCGGCCCACGAAGCGGCCTGCGCGGACCACAAGCACGAAGATCCCAGCTACCGCTTCTGGGCCCAGCACATCGCGAACCTGATCACGGCGGAACGCCCAGACCTCGACGCGGACTTCCTGAGCCACGCGATCCTGGCGACCTTCGACGCCGACCTGATCCGCCACATGCGAACCCGAGGCGAGAGCACCTTCACGAGCGCGGTCCAGTCCATGGTCACCGCGCTGCTGGTGAGCTCGTGAGCGAAGATTCCGGTTCTTACCGGAATAGCCACTCACGAGCCGACCCCGAAACCGCCACCTGACAAGCGTGAGGGGCGGCGGTTTCGCGTGAAACCGCCGCCCCTCACCGCCTGATCCGATCAGCCGAAGCGGCCGGAGATGTAGTCCTCCGTCGCCTTCTGGGTCGGGTTCGAGAAGATCTTGCCCGTCTCGTCGATCTCCACCAGCTGGCCCGGCTCGCCGACCGCGCGCAGGTTGAAGAACGCAGTCTGGTCGCTCACCCGCGCCGCCTGCTGCATGTTGTGGGTGACGATGACGATCGTGTAGTCCTGCTTGAGCTGCGAAATCAGGTCCTCGATCGCCAGCGTCGAGATCGGGTCCAGCGCCGAGCACGGCTCGTCCATCAGCAGCACGTCCGGCCGCACCGCGATCGCTCGCGCGATGCACAGCCGCTGCTGCTGACCGCCGGAGAGGCCGCCGCCCGGCTTGTTCAGCCGGTCCTTGACCTCTTCCCACAGGTTCGCGCCGCGCAGCGCCCGCTCCGCGACCTCGTCGAGCCTCTTCTTGTTCTTCTCGCCCGCCAGCTTCAGGCCGGCCACCACGTTGTCCCGGATGGACATGGTCGGGAACGGGTTGGCCCGCTGGAAGACCATGCCGATGGTCTTGCGCACCTGCACCGGGTCCACGTCGCTGGCGTAGATGTCCTCGCCGTCGAGCATCACCTTGCCCTCGACCCGAGTGCCCGGGATGACCTCGTGCATCCGGTTCAGCGAGCGCAGCACTGTCGACTTGCCGCAGCCGGACGGGCCGATGAAAGCGGTGACGCTGCGGGCGGGCACCTGCAGGGTCACGTCCTGCACGGCGTGGAACTTGCCGTAGAACAGGTTCAGGTCCTTGATGTCGAGACGCTTGGCCATGTTTCGGTCCCTACTTCGTCTTGATCGCGAGCAGCTTGGACAGCAGCGACGCGACAAGGTTGATCAGCATGATGACGAGCACGAGGGTCAGCGCGGCGCCCCACATCCGGTAGTCACCGGCCACCGTCCCGGTGCTGCGCTCCATGTAGATCACCAGCGGCAACGACGCCATCTCACCTCCGAAGAGGTTGTGGCTGATCGAGCTCGAATAACCCACCAAGATCAGCAGCGGCGCGGTCTCGCCCAGCACTCGCGCCAGGCCGAGCATCACACCGGTCAGGATGCCCGACAGCGCGGTCGGCAGCACGATGCGCAGGATGGTCTTCCACTTGGGCACGCCCAGCGCGTAAGACGCCTCGCGCAGTTCGTCCGGCACGATCAGCAGCATCGTCTCGGTCACCCGCACGACCACCGGCAGCATCAGCAGCACCAGCGACAACGCCACCGCGAAGCCGCTGCGGCTGAACCCGAAGGTGGTGATCCAGAGCGCGTAGATGAACAGGCCCGCGACGATCGACGGCAACCCGCTGAGGATGTCGACCATGAAGGTCGCGATCCGCGCGAACCGGGATTCCCGGCCGTACTCGATCAGGTAGACGCCGACCATGATGCCCAGCGGCACCGAGATGACCGCGCACACCAGGCCCTGCATCAGGGTGCCGACCAGCGCGTGGTTGATGCCGCCGCCGAAGTCGTTGGGCAGCAGCCCGTTGAACGAGTTCGTCCACCAGGTGGGGCTGAACAGCGGCTTGAGGCCCCGCTCCAGCAGCGTCCACAGCACCCACAGCAGCGGGACCACCGCGACCACGAAGGCCGCCCCGAACAGCGTGGTGGCCAGGTTGTTCTTGAACTTGCGGCCGAAGCTGATCCGCTGGAACGCCGGCGGGGTCGCGAGCTGCTCCACGTCAGCGGTGTCGGTCCTCATGCTTTCCCCTTACCGCTGGAGTTCTCGATCCAACGGGCAAGCGCGTTCACCGCGAAGGTGATGACGAACAGCACCAGACCGGCCGAGATGTAGGCGCCGACCTGCAGGTTGTTGTTGAACTCCCCGGAGCCGAGCGCGATCTTGGAGGCGAAGGTGGCGCCGGCGTCGAAGACGCTGTAGTTCGGCGGCGCGGTGCTCATGCTCAGGATGATGGTCAGCGCGACGGTCTCGCCGAGCGCGCGCCCCAGACCGAGCATCGAACCGCCCATGAACCCGTTGCGGCCGAACGGGAACACCGTCGTGCGCACCACTTCCCACTGGGTGGCGCCGAGCGCCAGGGCGCCCTCGATGTGCATGTTCGGGGTCCGCGAGAAGACTTCGCGGCTCACGCCGGTGATGGTCGGCAGGATCATCACGGCCAGCACGATGCCGGCGGTGAAGACGTTCGCGCCGGAGTCGGTCGGCGCGTTGCCGTTGGCGAAGATCGGGATCCAGCCGAGGTTCTGGTTCAGCCACAGCGCGACGGGCTTGAGCACCGGGCCGAGCACCAGGTAGCCCCACAGTCCGTAGATCACCGACGGCACCGCGGCGAGCAGGTCGACGATGTAGGCGAAGGGGCGGGCCAAGGAGCGCGGCGCGTACTGGGTGAGGAACAGCGCGATCCCGCAGGCGACCGGCATCGCGATGACCAGCGCGACGACCGAGCTGGCCACCGTGATCCAGGCCAGGTCGATGATGCCGAAGCTCATGTTGCTCGGGTTCGAGGTGCTCCACTCCCTGCTGAACAGGAAGTTCACCTGGTCGACCCGCAGCGCGGGGACGGCGCGGATCAGCAGGAAGATGCCGATCGCGGCGATGATCGCGACCACGAAGGCGCCGGAGGCCGTCGCGACCGTGGAGAACACCCGGTCGCCGATGCGGACCTTCTTGCCCGCGGAGGTATCGGGAGCGGAAATGGGAGCCTCCGGTCCGGAACTGGGCGCCGAAGCGCCCCGCGGCGCACCGTTGTCGGTGTCCGCGGGGCGCTGATCGGCTCTCGTCGAGTCGGTCACTGCTGTTTGCAGCCTCTCACTTCGTCCGTTCGACTCGTAGTTCACCCTGGGTAGGTGCGACCCGGGTTACTCACGAGATGGCGTTGACGGCAGTCAGGACCTTGCCCTTGAAGGACTCCGGCAGCGGCACGTAGCCGGCCTTCTCCAACTCCTGCGGGTTGGCGTTGGCGGCGACGGTCAGGAACGCCTTGACCGACTTCGCGGTCTCCGCGTCGTAACCCTTGGAGCAGACGATCTCGTAGGTGTTCAGCACGATCGGGTAGACGCCCGGGGCCTTGTTGCCGTAGATCGAGTCGAGGTTGACGCGCAGGTCGTTGCCCTCACCCTTGATCTCGGCGCTCTCGATGGCCTTGCCGACGTTGGCGGTGGTCAGCTCGACCGGGCCGGCGCCGCTGTCGATCTTGGCGATGCTCAGGCCGAGGTTCTTCGGGAAGGACCACTCGACGTAGGTGATGCTGCCTTCGGTGGCCTTGACCGACTGCGCGACCTGGTCGCTGCCGTCGCGGCCCTGGCCGATGCCCGCGCCGCCCTGGAACTGCTTGCCCTTGCCGGTCCAGGTGCCACCGGTGGCGGTGGTCAGGTACTTCTGGAAGTTCTCGGTGGTGCCGGACTCGTCCGAGCGGAAGAACGGCACGACGTCCTTGGCGGGCAGCTGCGCGTTCGGGTTCAGCGCCTTGATCGCCGGGTCGTCCCACTTCTTGATCTGGCCCTGGTAGATCTTGGCGATCACGTCGGCGTTGAGGTTCAGGTCGGTGACGCCGGGCAGGTTGTAGGAGATCGCGACCGGGCCGAACACCATCGGCAGGTTCCAGGCCGGGTTGCCCTGGCAGCGCTCGGCGGCCTTGGCGACCTCGCCCTTCTCCTCGCTCAGCGGCGAGTCGGAGCCACCGAAGTCGATCTGGCCGGCGGTGAAGGCGGCGACGCCCTTGCCGGAGCCCGACTTGGTGTAGTTGAGCTTCTGGCCCGCGCACTTCAGGCCGTAGTCACGGGCGAAGACGTCCATGGCGTTCTTCTGCGCGGAGGAACCCTCCGCGGAGACCGGCTTGGTGCCGCATTCGACCTGGAGACCGTCCAGTGCCGGGTTGCCGCCACCCTGCGGGGTGTTCTGGTCCGAGCCGCAGCCGGCGAGCACGAGCGCGCCCGCGGCGAGAACGGCGAACGCAGCGCTGTGCCGCTTGATCTTCACTTCGTTCCTCCAGTTGGAAACCCTGCGGTTGCGCGGCCGAGCAGGCGCAGGCCCGTGTTTTGCCGCTCGCCAGGGACGCTAGGGAGTCGGGGTGGACGGTCTTCGCCATCGAAGTGAACGGGAAGTGAACAAGGCACGCTAAGTAAGCAGGCCCACAGTCAATCGGGGGATTGGTGACCCGGCTCTCGAGTGATCTAGTGACTCACGGCAAAGATCGATCAGCGCCCAAATTGCACGTCCGTGTCCCATTTATCGAATCCCAACCGCTGGTAGACCTTGATGGCGGGCGCGTTGTCACCCTCGACGTAAAGCATCACCTGGCGGGTTCCAGTGTCGCGAAGGTGTCGCAATCCGGCCACCGTGAGTGACCGACCCAACCCGCCGCCCTGCGCATCCGGATCGACTCCGACGACGTAGACCTCGCCCATGCCATCGGGGTGCACCTTGGTCCAGTGGAAGCCCAGCAGCCGGTCCGCGCCGTCCACTGCGAGGAAGAACCCGTCGGGGTCGAACCACTCCTCGCGTTCCTTGGCACGCACGTCCTGCTCGGTCATGTCGCCCTGTTCGGGGTGCCAGGAGAACGCCCGGTGGTTCACCGCGACCACGGAGGGTTCATCCCGACCGACCTGGAAGGTGCGGATCCGCACGCCTTCCGCGGTCTCCGGCTCGGGCAGCTCCGGCGCGGCGAGGTCGCGGCCCATCCGCCACAGCTCGCGCGGCCGGCTGAACCCGAAGCGCTCGGCGAGCCGCACCGCGCCGGGGTGCTCGCCGTGCGACCAGATCCGCAGGCGGCCCAGGTCGGGTGCGGGTTCCGGGGAGAGCTCGGCGCGGTCCAGCAGCGCCTCGACCAGGCGGGCGCCGGCTCCCTTGCGGCGGTGGTCGGGGTGCACGGCCAGCTCGGCGACGAGCTGACCGGCGGTCTTCTCGTGCTCGGTGTCGAGATGCGCGTACCCGATGAGCACGCTCCCGGAGTCGCGCACCACGAAGTGCTCGGAGCGCACGTCGGCCTGCACCGGCTCGATCTGGTGGGTGACGTCGCGATGCGCCTTCAGGCGCAAGATCACGTGTTCGCCGACCGGGGCCACCCCGTCGGCCTGCTCGGCCTTGTCGAGCAAGGCCATGACCTCGGCCGCTTCACTGCTGTCCAGTCCATTTCGCCAAGTCAGCTGCACGCCACCGACGTTACCCACGAACCTTGCGGTTGACGCGGGCAGAACGCTAAGACTTGTCCGCGAACTCTTTCCCCCGGGCGGTGCAGGTGCCGAAACCACGCGCGAACTCCCCCAGGAACATCACGTGACCGAGCTCCGCCGACGCCTGAACACCGCGGACGCGGTGACGATCGGGCTGACGGCCATGATCGGAGCGGGCCTGTTCAGCGCCTTCGCCCCGGCAGCGGCAGCGGCCGGATCGGCCCTGATCATCGGCCTGGTCATCGCGGCGATCATCGCTTTCTGCAACGCGAGCAGCTCCGCGGTCCTCGCGGCCCGGTACCCGGCGGCGGGCGGCACCTACGTCTACGGCCGCGAACGGCTCGGCCCGTTCTGGGGCTACCTCGCGGGCTGGGGCTTCGTGCTCGGCAAGACCGCCTCGTGCGCGGCGATGGCCCTGACGGCCGCCGAGTACCTTGCCCCCGCCGCCGCCAAGCCCGTCGCCGCGGCGTTCGCCGCGGCTCTGGGCGCCGTGAACTACGTCGGCGTCACCCGCACCGCCAAGCTCGCTCGCATCCTGCTCGCGGTCACGCTCGCGGCGCTCGCGTGCACGCTGGTCGCGATCTGGCTCGGGGGCGCTTCGGCTGCCGCCTCGGCGTCCCCGCCGCCTGCTCCGCTGGGCGTCCTGCAGTC
The DNA here is from genome assembly GCF_040655595.1 of Saccharopolyspora sp. NPDC050389. Classification (NCBI taxonomy): domain Bacteria; kingdom Bacillati; phylum Actinomycetota; class Actinomycetes; order Pseudonocardiales; family Pseudonocardiaceae; genus Saccharopolyspora; species Saccharopolyspora sp. NPDC050389. The sequence continues at coordinate 39,236 of NZ_JBFAKG010000020.1, read as the reverse complement.
CGCCGGTCTGCTGTTCTTCGCGTTCGCGGGCTACGCCCGCATCGCGACGCTCGGCGAGGAGGTCCGCGATCCGCGGCGGACGATCCCGCGCGCGATTCCGATCGCGCTCGGGGTCGTGGTGTGCCTGTACTTCGTGGTGGCGGTTTCGCTGCTGGCGGCTCTCGGCCCGGCGGGCCTAGCGGCGTCGTCGGCTCCGCTGGCCGATGCGGTGCGCGCGGGTGAGTTGTCCCAGCTGGCGCCGGTTGCGGTGGTCGGCGCCGGGGTTGCTGCGCTTGGCGCGTTGCTCGCGCTGCTCGCCGGCGTGGGCCGGACGGTGTTGGCGATGGCCCGGGAGCGCGATCTGCCCGCTCCGCTGGCCGCGGTGCATCCGCGGTTCTCGACTCCGCACCGCGCGGAGTTGGTGATCGTCGTAGCCGTCGTCGTGCTGGTGCTGGTCACGGATTTGCACGGTGCGATCGGCTTTTCGTCGTTCGGCGTGCTGGTGTACTACGCGATCGCCAACGCTTCGGCGTTCACCTTGCCTCGCGACCAGCGTTGGTTCCCGCTCGCTCTGCCGGTGCTCGGCTTCGTCGGCTGCGTGGTTCTGGCGTTCGCGCTGCCGTGGGCATCGGTGCTCAGCAGCCTCGCCTGCTTCGCCCTCGGCGCCGCCGTCTGGGCCTGGCGCCACCGCTCCCGCGCCTGACGGCGCCTCGGTCACCGCGCGTAGCCGACACCAGGCATCTGGATCCGGCGTAATTCCGCGAGAAATTGATCATCACCTCGGGCGAACGTCAGTTCTTTGCGACATAGCACCGCACCAAGGTGAATCGTCCCCGAATCGTTCCGCAATACGGAAGGAAAGTTCGAAGTTTTCCGATTTTGCCTAAAAATTGGGCCGCCCATTTTTGGGCGAAATCGGGAACTCGAACCCGAGGCGAAGATCAACAATTCTTGGGGGAATTGCCCGGAATGCGCGAAGGCGCCCCCGGCCGGATCGGCCGGAGGCGCCTCGCGGGTGGATCAGTAGGTCGCGGCCGTCTCGCGTTCGATCGCTTCGAACTCCGCGTGCTCCAGCTCGGCCGGCTCCGCCTTCCGCGCGCCGTTGCCGCGGCTCGGGCGGACGAACTTGTAGCCCACGTTGCGGACCGTGCCGATCATCGAGTCGTGCTCCGGGCCGAGCTTCGCGCGCAGCCGCCGCACGTGGACGTCGACGGTGCGGGTGCCGCCGAAGAAGTCGTAGCCCCACACCTCCTGCAGCAGCTGGGCCCGGGTGAACACCCGGCCCGCGTGCTGGGCGAGGTACTTGAGCAGCTCGAACTCCTTGTAGGTGAGCTCCAGCGCCCGGCCCTTCAGCCGCGCCGTGTAGGTCGCCTCCTCGATCACCAGCTCGCCGACGCTCAGCGAACCGTCGCCGCCGGAGCTGGCGCTGGTGCGCCGCGACACCAGCAGCCGCAGGCGGGCGTCGATCTCGGCCGGGCCGGTCGTCGGCAGCAAGATGTCGTCGACTCCCCACTCGGCGCTGATCGTGACCAGCCCGCCCTCGTTCACCAGGGCGACCACCGGCACGTCCCCGGCCGCCAGCAGGCGGCACAGGTCGCGCGCGCCGACCAGGTCGTTGCGGGCGTCGACGATGATCACGTCGTGCGCGCCGCCGGAGAGGATGGCGCCTGGATCGGCGGGCAGGGCGCGGACCCGGTGCGGCAGCAGGGCCAGCGCGGGCAACACCTCTTCGCAGTTCGGCTCGCTGGTCAGCAGGAGCAGCTCGGAGCTCATCTGAGGGGCCTCCGTCCCAAGGCGAGAAACACCGACGACCGGTGGGAGAGTGGTCATCCGAAATCGGCGGATGACCCGGCGTCGTTGCCTGTGGATGGCAAGGAGAATAACCGAAATGCGGCGGAAAAACCCAGGTCCAACCGGCGGCATCACATTTGTGAACGGTGGGCGACCATTTGTTACGGGCATGTGTCGGGTGCGCGGGGTCACGCTCACCGCCGCCGACGGCACGCCGCTGAGCGGGCTGCTCTACCCCGGTCCCGGGCTGCCCGCCGACCTGGGTTTCGTGGTCGGCCACGGCTTCACCAACCACGTGCGCAAGCCCGTCGTGCGGCGCGTGCTGGAACGGCTGGCCGACCACGCCCCGGTGCTCGCGGTCGACTTCCGCGGCCACGGCCGCTCCGGCGGCCGCACCACCGTCGGGCCCGCCGAGGCGCAGGACATCGCCGCCGCCGTCGAGCGCCTCCGCGAGCTCGGCTGCCGCAAGGTGGTCACCGTCGGGTTCTCGCTGGGCGGCTCGGTGGTGCTGCGCCACGCGGCGCTGTCCGCGCCGCCGGACGCGGTGATCTCGGTGAGCAGCCCGGCGCGCTGGTGGGTCCGCGACACGGCCGCGATGCGCAGGGTGCACTGGCTGGTCGAGCAGCCGCACGGCCGGTGGAGCGCCCGGCTGCTGGGCGTCCGCCTCGCCCCGCCCTGGCCGGACGTGCCGATCTCGCCGATCGAGCTGGCGCCGCGCGTCCCAGTGCCGCTGCTGGTCGTGCACGGTGACCAGGACCACTACTTCCCGGTGGCCGATGCCGTGGCGCTCAGCGAGGCAGGCGGCGGCGAGTTGTGGCTGGTACCGGGCATGCGGCACGCCGAGAGCGCGACCAGCGCCGAGTTGGTGGACCGCATCGCCGGGTGGGCGGCCGATACAGTGGGGCCACCCGATCGTGGTGGCCGCTAGAGCTCGGCGGACAGCCACCGGCCACCTGCCCCGACAGAACGGACCGCTCGGTGAAGAAGCTCGCCATCGCCCTAGTCATCATCGTCGGTCTCCTGGTGGGCGCCGACTTCGGCGCCGCCGCGATCGCCGAGTACCAGGTGTCGAAGCGGCTCGCCGAGCAGATGAAGCTCCGCGAGAACCCGGACGTGCGGATCAACGGCTTCCCGTTCCTCACCCAGGCCATCGCCGGGAACTACCGCGACGTGCAACTGGCCGCCAACGCGGTGCAGGTCGGGCAGCTCAACGAGGTCGGCATCGAGGCCGACCTGCACGGCGCGCGGGTGTCCACCGCCGACGTGATCTCCGGCACCGCCGACCACATCACCGTCGACCAGCTCGTCGGCCGGGTGAAGCTGAAGGCCTCCGACATCGCGCGGCTGATCGGCATCCAGGACCTGACGATCGAGCCGGCCACCAAGGACGCGCTGGCCGACGACGACGGCAACATCAGCAGCGCCGACGAGCAGCTCGCGGCGGGCACCGATGACACCAAGGCCGTGGTGCAGCTCGACGGCACCGTGAACATCGCGGGCTCCGACAACAAGGTGCGGGTCATCGCGGTCTTGTCCCTGGCCGACGACAAGATGAAGATCGAGCCGCGGAAGCTGGACCTGAACAACAGCGCGCTGGGCCGGATCGAGCTGCCGAAGCTGTTCGAGCAGTCGGTGCTCAAGCAGTTCAGCACCACCCTCGACCCGGGCATGCTGCCGTTCGAGATCAAGCCGACCGCGGTGCGCGTCGAGCGGGGCGCGCTGGTCATCGAGGGCATCGCCGAGAACGTCACCATCAACTCCAGCGGGGTGAGCACGGGGTGAACGCGGGTACCGGGGCACTGCTGATCGCCGTCGCCGTCGCCTTGGTGTTCGGCCTGGTGTGGCGGGCCCGGGAAGGCAAAGTGCGGACGAAGACCGGCGGCGAGGAGAGCATGTTCGACAAGCTTCCCGAGGGCCTGCGGCGGCAGCTCGCCGACGCCCCGGACGACGGCGCGAAGGTGACGCTGCTGCAGCTGTCCACCACGTTCTGCGCGCCCTGCCGGCACACCCGGATCCTGCTGGCCGACTTCGTCGGGCGCACCGACGGCGTGCGCCACGTGGAGGTCGACCTCACGGATCATCCGGAGTGGTCGACGCCGCTGGGGGTGCACCGCACTCCGACGACGCTCGTGCTGGACGACGCGGGCCGGGAACTGTTCCGCGTCGGCGGCGTCCCGCGCCGCGACGAACTCGCCACCGCCCTGGAACCCCACCTCGTGTGACCCGCGGGCCTTCCAGGCCGACCGGAACCCTGCGACTCGATGTTTCGGCTGGTCACGGGGCCGTGAGCGCAGGCCGTGCGGTGCGTGACGGGCCAGGCGCTCGACCGCGTGCG
>NZ_JBFAKG010000020.1:26186-35121 GCF_040655595.1 Saccharopolyspora sp. NPDC050389 | reverse complement strand
CCACCCTACCCGGCCCTCCGCTTTTTCGGGGTGTAGAGGGGGCGGTGAGTCTTTTGGGTCGCTATAGCAGCCCAAAAGACTCACGGCCCCGTCGCCAACCGGCGCCGCGAAGCCACCCGCACCGCCACGCAAAACGAGCCTGGAACTTTCAACCACGGCGTCTCACCCTTTGAACGACCTTCCCGCCGATCGGTCTAGCCGGTAACCTCCGATCCGTGCATGTACTGCTGACCCGGAGGCGCGCGGTGGATCTTTGCCGCGTGGGTAGCAGCCTGTGTTGCGGGCACTGACCGGGCGGTAGTACGTCTTGCACATCGCACGGCCGCGCTGCGGCTGGGTTGTGCTCTCCGAAACCGCCTGACGGACTCGGCAGTCGAAGTCCACTGAGTCAGGAGGCCCCATGTCCGCCGCAACGCTCGACCCGCGTGGCGTCCGCTTCACCGCGGCGATGACCAGCGCGATCCTCGCGCTCGGGCTGGTCACCGCGAGTTGGCGAGTGCTCGCCGCACAAATGGTGCTGTTCGGGATGTGCACGTTCCTCGGAATGCGGCTCAACCCGTGGGGTTACGTGTTCCGGCAGGCAGTGCAACCGCGCCTCGAGCCCGTCGATCCGGCCGAACGCGAAGAGCCGGCACCGGTCCGGTTCTCCCAGGGAGTCGGTTTCGCCTTCGCGCTGGTGGCCACCATCGGCTACGCCGCCGAGTGGACGACGCTGGGCATCGTCGCGAACGCGTTCGCCCTGGTGGCGGCGCTGCTCAACGCGGTGTTCGGCTACTGCCTCGGCTGCCAGATGTACTTGCTGCTCCGGCGCGTCGCGCCCGCCGGAGCGTCCACATCAGACACCCGCTGAACCACCGAAGATCAACGAAGGAGTCGCTCGATGAGCCGCGCAGAGGTCCTGGTTTCCACCGAGTGGGCCGAAGAGAACCTGAACACCGCCGGCGTGGTGTTCGCCGAGGTGGACGAGGACACCACCGCCTACGACGGCGGGCACATCCCGGGCGCCATCAAGCTGGACTGGAAGAACGAGCTCCAGGATCACGTCCGCCGCGACTTCGTCAACCGCGAAGGCTTCGAGAAGTTGCTGTCCGCCAAGGGAATCAGCAACGACGACACGGTGATCCTGTACGGCGGCAACAACAACTGGTTCGCCGCGTACGCGTACTGGTACTTCAAGCTGTACGGGCACGGTGACGTCAAGCTGCTCGACGGCGGCCGCAAGAAGTGGGAGCTCGACGGCCGCGAGCTGACCAAGGACGAGCCCAACAAGGCCGCGACCACCTACCAGGCGCAGGAGCCGGACACCTCGATCCGCGCGTTCCGCGACGAGGTCGTGGACGCGATCGGCAACAAGAACCTGGTCGACGTCCGCTCGCCCGACGAGTTCGCGGGCAAGCTGCTGGCCCCGGCGCACCTGCCGCAGGAGTCGGCGCAGCGCGCCGGGCACATCCCGTCGGCGATCAACGTGCCGTGGAGCAAGGCCGCGAACGAGGACGGCACCTTCAAGTCCGACGACGAGCTGACCGAGATCTACCAGGAGGCCGGGCTCGACACGGCGAAGGACACCATCGCCTACTGCCGGATCGGCGAGCGCTCCTCGCACACCTGGTTCGTGCTCCGCGAGCTGCTGGGCAACACGAACGTCAAGAACTACGACGGCTCGTGGACCGAGTACGGCTCGCTGGTCGGCGTCCCGATCGAAAACCCCGCAGAAGCGGCCAAGAACTGAAAAATCGGTCGTTCGACCAATTTGCATAGCGGTGCCGGTAGCGGAACCTCAGACGCCGCCTGGACTGTGGGATCCCCGATTTGTGTATGACCAATACGCGGCTTCGGGGCTGTCCTCGCCAGGCGACGTCTGAGAACCCGCGGCGGTGCAAGTTACGAACGTGGGCTAAGCGGCTGCGCCGCTTCAAAGGCAAAGACTGGGAACGAGATCGAGGAGATAGAGCATGAGCGGATGCGGAGCGCCGCAGCAGTCGGGCACGGCGGTCGCCGAGGACACCGACCAGGTCATCGTGACGGGCAAGGTGCGGGCCGGCAGCGAGCCGGTCGGCGGGGCTTTCGTCCGCCTGCTGGACTCCTCAGGCGAGTTCACGGCGGAGGTCGTCTCCTCGCCAGAGGGTGACTTCACCTTCTACGCCGCCCCGGGCGACTGGACGGTCCGGGCCCTCCACCGCGAGGGCAAGGGCCAGTCCGCGGTCACCACCAGCGGGCCGGGCGTGCACGCGGTGGACATCGCCGTCGCCTGAGTTCTTCCCAGCGAAGGGCGCCTTTCACCGGTTCAACCGGCGAGGGGCGCCCTTCGCGCATGAAGGTCCACTGTGGTCAGCGCGCGGACTTGGCGCGGAGGAGCGCGAAGGCCCGCTCGTCGCGGTCCTGGGAACGCGGGTCGGAGTCCTCCTTGCAGCCGACCGTCGTGAAGTCCACGACCTCCCAGCCGGTGCGGTCGAACAGCCGGCGCAGGCCCGTCTCACTGAAGATCCAGAAGTTCGTCGCGTCGTTGTTGGCCTCGGCCGGATCCAGTAGGTAGGCCACCGGCTGGTGCTGGATCCGGGTGCCGTCCGGCGCGACCTGCGCGATCCGGGTCGACACGAAGCACAGGTCGGCGCGCTTGGCCAGCTCCTCCAGCACGAAGTACGGGTTCTTCAGGTGGTAGAGCAGGCCGAGGAAGAACACCGCGCCGTAGTGCTCGGCGGGCAGCCGGAACTGCGCGTCCAGGTCGATCTCGTGCACCTGCACGCCGGAGTCCAGCTCCTCGACGAGCCGACGCGCGCCGCGCAGCCCGTTGAAGTTCGTCGGCGCGTTGTCGATCACGTCCACCTGGCAGCCGAGCTCTGCCTCCAGGAAGAAGCCGAAGTCGCCGTCGGCCGCGCCGATGTCCGCGATGCGGGTGCCCGCGATCCGGTCGAAGACCTCCCGCTGCGCGCCGGTCAGCAGCGCGTCCAGGTGGAAGATGTTCGCCATCGTGTCGTACGGGTACCAGCCGAAGTCGGCCGGCGCGATCTTGTCCTTGCGGGCCAGCAGATCCTCGCGGAAGGCCAGCGCGCGCTCACGCAACGTCTCGAAGTCCATGTGATCCCCGTCCCTGCTGTCGGCTCGGCGCAGTTCGGCGCGGTATCCGCCCGCAGATCATGCCCGACGCCACACTCCGGACGGGCGCCGCGGTGGTTATCCTTTTCGCGTGGAACTTATCGACTTCCTGCACTACGGTCTCGTCACCCTCGTCGGGCTCGCCGCGCTGGGCACCATCTGGTTCGCCTGCTACGTGGTGTACCGCCTGCACAGCGACTGATCCGGGGCTCCCGGTAACCTCGACGCGATGACTGCTACGCCGAACGAACCACAGCGCGGCAGCGGCGACGCCGCGGTCGCCGCGGCCGAGGAGCGCGCCAAGCTGACCCGGGGCCGCAACGTCCCGGAGTACGACGACCTGCCCGGGATCGGCGACACCGCCAACCTGCGGATGGGTCCGTCGCTGAACGACGCGTGCCTCGCGCTGCTGCCGCTGGTCGGCGTGTGGCGCGGCGAGGGCGAGGCGAAGCACCCTTCGCTCGACGAGTCGTACTGGTTCGTCCAGCAGGTGACGTTCGCGCACGACGGCCGCCCGTTCCTGACCTACGAGAGCCGCGCGTGGCGGCTCGACGGCGAGGGTGGCGAGGTCGTCGCGCCCGCGTTCCGCGAGACGGGCTTCTGGCGTCCGCAAGCGGACGACACGATCGAAATGCTGATCCTGCACGAGACCGGCGTCGCCGAGATGTTCTTCGGCAAGACGCAGGGCCAGACCACCTGGCATTTCGGCACCGACGCGGTTCTGCGCACTCCGACCAGCGAAGACGTCACGGCGGCCAGCCGGCTCTACGGCGTCGTCGAAGGTTCGCTGGCCTACGTCGAGGAGCGCGCGACCTCGGAGCACGAGCTGCAGCCGCGCCTGTCCGCGAAGCTCGACCGCATCGTCGGCTGATCCGGCCCAGGCGCTCGATCGACCACTTCTTGTCAGGGTTCTCGACTACTTTTCGAGTCAGTTGAACGACGAACCCGAGGCAGGCACAGCATGACCAGCACCATCACCGGCGAGCGCGCCGACATCCTGCAGCTCCTGCAGACTCACCGGGGTTTCCTGCGGCACACGGTGCAGAACCTGACCGACGAGCAGGCCCGACTGCGGCCGACCAAGAGCGAACTGTGCCTCGCCGCGCTGATCAAGCACGTGACCGAGGTCGAGCGGAACTGGGCCGACTTCATCCGCAACGGCCGCAAGTTCGAGGCTTACGACGAGACGGCGTTCGCCGAGGCGGCGGCGACCTTCCAGCCGACCGACGAGGAGACGCTGGAAGCGCTGCTGGCGGAGTACGAGAAGGTGGCGGAGCGGACGGACGAGATCGTCGCGACCCTGCCGGATCTGGACCTCTCCCACCAGCTGCCGGACGCCCCGTGGCAGGAGGAGAAGGGCCTGCGCTGGACGGTGCGGCGGGCGCTGCTGCACATCGCCGCGGAGACCGCGCAGCACGCGGGCCACGCCGACATCATCCGCGAGACCATCGACGGCCAGAAGACGATGGGCTGACCGCAGTCGTGAGTGCGAGAACCGGTAAGAACCGGCTTTCGCACTCACGACCTACCGCGACGCGGCCGAGGCGATCAGTAGTTGGATTCGTAGAGGCCGTTGATCTCGGCGTGCAGGTCGGCGTCGGTCTTGACCTCGGTGCCGTCGATGGAGCGCACCTGGGTCATCAGCCGGACGCTCGAAGCCAGCCACACGCCGTCGCTGTCGAACAGCGCCGAGGTCGGGAACTTCGCCACCTCGGTCTTCCAGCCGGCCTTCTCCGCGGCGCGGAACAGCGCGCCCTGCGTGGTGCCCTTGAGGATGCCCGAGCTGGGCGGCGTGGTCAGCAGCGTGCGGCCCTGGGCGATCACGACCGTCGAGGTCGGGCCCTCCAGCACCGAACCGTCGGTGGCGGTGAAGATCACCTCGTCGGCGCCGCGCGCCTCGGCCTCCCGCATCGCGGCCATGTTCACCGCGTACGACAGGGTCTTCGCGGACAGCAGCAGCCAGGGCGCGCGGTCCATCATGTCCGGCGCGTAGCCCCGCTCCAGCGTCACCGCCGCGACGCCCTCGGCGCGCTTGCGCAGGGTGTCGGCGCCGATCTGCATGCCCATCGCGAAGCCGTTGGGAGTGCCGTCGCCGCCGTCGACGCCGCGGGTGCACACGAGCTTCAGCGCCATCTGCGGGTCGGTGTCCCACGGCCAGTTGTCGATGACCGTCTGCACGACGCGCTCCCAGGCGGCGCGCTCGGGCAGCCGCATCTGCATCAGGCCGGCGGAGCGCTCCAGCCGGTCGAGGTGTGGCCCGAGCTCCCTCGGCTTCCGGTCGGCGACCAGGATCGTCTCGAAGATGCCGTCGCCACGCATCACGCCGAGGTCGTCGGCGCGGAACAGCGGCGCCTGCGGATCTACGAGGGTCCCGTCCAAAAGTGCCAGTACGCGCATGCCGGAAGCCTAGAACCTCCTCGCCCGCGGCAACGGCCGCCCCGCGCGCACAACCGGCGAGTTCCCCAACGGAGTTACGATCGAAGGAACTTCAAGCGCGCCGAGCACAGGAGCGGGCATTGAGCGACCAGGGATCGCTGCGCAGCACCTTGCACCAACGTGGCATGCGGATGACACCGCAGCGCCAGTTGGTGCTGGACGCGGTGCGTGAGCTCGAGCATGCGACGCCGGAGCAGGTCTGCCGACGGGTGCAGGGCACCGCGTCGACGGTCAACATCACGACGGTCTACCGCGCCCTGGACCTGCTCGAAGAGCTGGGCCTGGTGCGGCACACGCATCTGGGGCACGGCGCGCCGACCTACTCCGTCGAGGAGCACGAGCACGTCCACCTGGCGTGCCACCGCTGCGGGACGATAGACGAGGTATCGACCGAGCTGCTGGACGACCTGTCCCGCGAACTGCTCGCGCGGTTCGGGTTCGTCCTGGACGCCACCCACCTGGCCCTGTCCGGCACGTGCCGGAACTGCCGCAACGCCGACGCCGCCGAGGAGCGCCGATGAGCTCACCCCTGTTGGACCTGCCGGGCGCGGTGCCCGCACCGGAGGATGCGGTGGACGCCGGTGTGCCCTGGCACTTCGGCGACCCGTTCGCCGAGCAGCGGTCGGCGACCCGCTCCGCGGTGCTGGTGGACCGGTCGCACCGGCAGGTCATCGCGGTGCCCGGCGAGGAGCGGCTGAGCTGGCTGCACCTGGTTCTCTCACAGCACCTGACGGAGCTGCCGGACGGGCAGGGCACCGAGGCGCTGGTGCTGGACAGCCAGGGCCGCGTCGACTGCCACGTGCTCGTCGCGCACCACGACGACGTCGTCTACCTGGACGCCGATGCGGGCGCGCAGGCCACCAGCGCGTTGCCGACGATGGGCGTGGACGGCAGGCAGTCGCTGCTGGAGTACCTCGACGCCATGCGGTTCTGGTCCAAAGTGGAGCCTCGGGACGCCACCTCGGAGTTCGCGGTGCTGACCGCGGTCGGCCCGGACGCGGGCGGCATCCTCGCCCAGTTCGCGCCCGTGCCGTCGAAGCCGTACGAGGTGAAATCACTGCCCGGCGGCGGTTTCAGCCGGTACGTGCCGTTCCGCGCGCTGCCCACCATCGACCTCGTGGTGCCGCGCGCATCGCTGGTGGAGTGGTGGACGAAGCTAACCGACGCGGGCATCCGGCCGTCCGGCACGCTCGCCTTCGAGGCCCTTCGGGTCGAGGCGCTGCGGCCGCGGGTCGGGCTGGACACCGACGAGCGCGCGATCCCGCACGAGCTCGGCTGGGTGCACGTGGCGGCGCACGTGGCCAAGGGCTGCTACCGCGGTCAGGAGACCGTCGCCAAGGTGCACAACGTCGGCAAGCCGCCGCGGCGGATGGTGCTGCTGCACCTGGACGGCTCGGCGGAGATCCTGCCGGAGACCGGTGACCCGGTGTGGCTCGGCGAGCGCAAGGTCGGCCGGGTGGGCAGCGTGGTGCAGCACCACGAGCTCGGGCCGGTGGCGCTGGCGCTGCTCAAGCGGTCGGCGCCGGTGGACGGCGAGCTGGTCGCCGGCGATCCGGAGCAGGGTCGCGCGGTGGCGGCCGCGGTGGATCCGGACTCGGTGCCGCCGGACACCGGCGAGCCGCCGGGGCGGGTCGCGGCCCAGGGGCTGCGCGGCCGGTAGTTGACGAGGCGGGTATGCCTGGAAGCGCTGCCCTTCGCGTGATCCAACGCGGCGGGAAGGCAGCGTTGTTGCAACAAACATCACCCGAACTGTTGGCGAGCTGTACCGAATTGCCGGAGGATGGCCAAGTGATCGAAGTCCGCCCGGGTGGACGGCGCCGCATCGACAGGGTCCTGGCCCCGGACTACACCAGTGAAATCGAACAGCGCACGCTCGGCGAGGTGCGCGCGCTGCGGGACGAGGCGGCGCAGGAGGAAACGGATCTCTCCTACCTGCGCCGGGTGCTGCACGCGCGGATCGACATCGTGCGCGCCGAGCAGCGGCGGCGCCGCGAGGGCGGATCCGCCTCGGTCGTCGAGCAGCTGGTGAACATCCTGGCGGACAACGCCGTCGGGCCGGCGGCCGGTTCCGGCCGCTACCAGACGACCGAGCCGTCGCGGGCCGAGGCGCATCGCAGGCACGTCGAGGCGCTGATCTCCGACGCCGACCTCTCGGACGTGATGTCGCTGTCGGAGGCCAAGCTCGACCAGGCCCTCGGCGCCTACACCTCGGAGGAGGACTCGGTGTCCCAGCGCCGCCGGGAGGTGCAGGGCGTGGTGGACCGGTTGAACGCGGAGATCGCCCGCCGCTACCGCGAGGGCGCGGCATCCGTGGACGACCGGCTCGCGGAGGAACGCGACCGGCACTGACCTTTTCGTCCTAAGTAGACACCCCAGCCCGCGGGCGATTGAATCGGATCAATCGCCCGCGGGCTTCTTATTTCCTTTTCAACTGGGGTTTTCCTGGAGTACGCTCACATATTGGTACTGATCTCCCATATTTTGAGATGGATGACATGAGTGCGCAGCCGGACACCTACACCCACGGACACCACGAGAGCGTGCTGCGGTCGCACCGCTGGCGGACCGCCGAGAACTCCGCGGCCTTCCTGATCCCGCACCTGCGGCCGGGCACCAGCGTGCTCGACATCGGCTGCGGGCCGGGCACCATCACGCAGGACTTCGCCGCCCTGGTCGGCCCCGGCGAGGTGCTGGGCGTGGACAACGTCGACGAGCCGCTGGAGATCGCCCGCGCCGGAGCCGCCGAACGCGGCCTGGACAACATCACCTTCGCCAACGCCGACGTCTACCGCCTGCCCTACGCCGACGACTCCTTCGACGTCGTGCACGCCCACCAGGTGCTGCAACACCTGACCGATCCGTCTGCCGCGCTGCGGGAAATGCGGCGCGTGTGCAAGCCGGGCGGCATCGTGGCGGCCCGCGACGCGGACTACGGCGGCATGCGCTGGTCGCCGGACAACCCGGGTCTGAACCGCTGGCTGGAGCTGTACCGGCAGGTGGCGGAAACCAATCAGGCCTTCCCCGACGGCGGCCGGTACCTCAAGACGTGGGCGCTGGAGGCGGGCTTCGACGACATCACGTGCACGGCATCGGCATGGTGCTTCGCAACGCCCGAAGAGCGCGCCTGGTGGGGAAACCTGTGGGCGGACCGCATCCGCCGGTCGTCCTTCGCGGAGCAGGCCCTGAACCACGGCCTGACAACGCGCGAGGAGCTGGAAGAACTGGCGCAGGCCTGGCACACCTGGATCGACGCCGAGGACGGCTGGTTCGCCGTCCTGAACGGCGAGATCACCTGCCGCCCCTGACTTGCCCGGGCACGGGGCCGTGAGTCTTTTGGTCGAAGCTGGAAGGGGTTTTCTGCAGCACCCGGTCCTGCGGCGTCAACGAGAAGGTGCCTTGCATCCAG
>NZ_JBFAKG010000020.1:0-26176 GCF_040655595.1 Saccharopolyspora sp. NPDC050389 | reverse complement strand
GAAGCCGACGACGCCGAAGACGTCGCGACCCACTACGAGACCCTGCGCGACTTCTGGGCGGAATTCACGGCCCCGTAAGCACCCTCAGCGCCGCTGCAAGAGGCGCGTGGAACGTTCGTCGTCAGTTGTGGCGTTCGCGGGCCGCGAATTCCGCCCAGAAGTCGCGCAGGGTCTCGTAGTGGGTCGCGACGTCTTCGGCGTCGTCGGCTTCCATCGCGTCGACGATCGCGTGCACGTCCTCCGCCGACGTGTCCGCGTCCAGGTCGCTGGACGTCATCAGCTGCACCAGGCCGCCGTAGTCCAGCTCCACCGCCGAATGCGGGTGGAAGCGCTCCAGCCAGCGACCGGTCTCCCGCAGGATCCGCGTCGGGCCTTCCTCGCCAATGGACTTCCGGCCGATCGAGTGCGCCCGGGCGACCCGGCGCCGCGCGTCGGCCATCGCCGCCCGCCAGCACACCCGGCGCCGGCCCGGCTCGGTGAACACGCACCGCTCCGCCGGATCGATCAGCACGAACCACGGCAGCGGGACGGTCCAGGTGGACGAGAGCACGTGCACTCCGCCGCCCGCGAGCTCGCTGACCACCGCGGTGGCGCGCACCTTGGCCTTCTCAGCCGGCACCTGCAGCACCGCGGTCCGCAGCGGGACCTCCGCGTCGCCCAGGAAGCCGACCAGCGCCGCGGCGGACCGCCCGCGCAGATCCAGTGGGCAGACCAGCGGGCCCGGGCCCACCGTGGCCGACGGCGCGCTCGGCACGTCCGCCGGATCGAGCACCAGCACGTCGCCGACGCCCGCGACCGCGCCGTCGGCGGTTTCGCCGGGCAGCAGCCGGGGCGGCGAGGCGAGCTGGCTGCGCAACCAGACGTCCTGCTCCCGCAGTCCGGCGTCGAACGGGTCGACCGGTCCATGCTCGACGGCCGCCGCCAGCTCCTCGCGCAGCGGTGGGTCGAAGGACGACAAGGGCTCGTACACCCTCAGGTAGGCGACGAACGGCTCTGGCACAGCGAGCATGGTGTCATGCGACCCGGGACGGGCTGCGGCTGGCTCTCCGGGCAGCGAAAACAGGTGCCGGAAGGGCGCCCGGAGCGGGAGAGTTCGACGTCACCCAAGACACGGCCACTCAGTCATGGCACCACGTCGCGTTCAACCGCCTCGACACGGTACGGTAGTTACAGGAAACGTTGTCGAGATCATGCGGGGCCGACATTCCCCTGTCCGCCCCGCAACCCTGTGCGAGGGGGTCGAGCCATGGGGCGCGGCCGGGCTAAGGCCAAGCAGACGAAGGTGGCCCGCGAGCTGAAGTACAGTTCCCCGTCCATGGACATAGAGGCGTTGCAGCGCGAGCTGTCCGTCTCGGAGTCCGGCGAGTGGTCCCGTGAGGACCGCGATGAATCGCGCGACGATGGGTACGACGACTACGACTACGACCGACGGTGAAGCACTTCTCCACGAGGGCAGCGGATGAACGTTGTTCGCTCGATGGCGAGGTACGTCGGAGTCGTTCGTCTGACCCGATGTCAAGGAGCGGGTGGGGTTGACGAGTTCGCAAGTCCCACATAGGAGGAGCACCGCGAGTGGCGTTGCCGGGTTCACCGGCGACGCCACTCACGTCTGTGTGCTGCCGTCCGAAAAGGGCTGAGCGGAAAGACAAAAGCGCACGCGGGCAGTCCGGCGGGCAAGAAGACGCCGGCGCGCGCGGGCCGCCTCTCGGCGGGTGGCACTGCTGGGTTCCAGCCGAACGGTATTCCCAGCAGGCGATAGTTGGAGCCCGGGGGCACACGCGCACGCCAGCTATTGGTTCAACGACCGAAGCCCCATCAGGATTCCCGGCCGCGATCACATGTTTCGGGCGCGGCCCGGGACATGCCCCGAACCGCGCCCGGCAACTCGATCTTTGTCTTTGAAGCGGCGCAGCCGCTTAGCCCACCTACCCCGCTTGCACCGCCGCGGGTTCTCAGGCTGTGCCCACCCCGCCGGGGTTCTCGCTGTGGGATCCCCGACGTGGTGAATTGGCCATTCATGACGTCGGGGATCCCACAGCGAGAAGGCCGCAGTAACTCCCGCAGGGGGCCGCCACCCGCACCGCTACGCAGAACGAGCTTGGAAACAGCCGGGTCAGAAACGCGGGTGGTTGCCGCGGAGGATCACTCGGTCTTCCTCACTGGTGCCTTCGACCGTCGGCTGCTTGGCGATCTCGCCGAGCACCCAGGCCGGGACGTGGCGGGCCGTGAGCACCGCGAGGGCGCGGTCCACGTCTTCGGCCGTCACCACGGCGACCATGCCGATGCCCATGTTGAAGGTGCGTTCCATCTCGTCGGTCTCGACCCGGCCGCGCTGGGCGATCAACCGGAACACCGGGGCCGGCGTCCAGGTGCCCCGGTCCAGCACCGCGGTCAGCCCCGACGGGATCACCCGCGCCAGGTTCTGCGCCAGCCCGCCGCCGGTGACGTGCGCGAACGTCCGCACGCCCGCCTCCGCCGCCAGCGCCAGGCAGTCCTTGGCGTAGATCCGGGTCGGTTCGAGCAGCTCCTCGCCGAGGGTCCGGCCGAACTCCTCGACGTGGCCCTCCAGCGGCATCCGGGCGATGTCCAGCAGCACGTGCCGGGCCAGCGAGTAGCCGTTGGAGTGCAGGCCGGAGGCGCCCATCGCGATCACCACGTCGCCCGGGCGGACCTTGTCCGGGCCGAGCATCGCGTCCGCATCGACCACGCCGACGCCGGTGGCCGAGATGTCGTACTCGCCGGGCGCCATCATGCCGGGGTGCTCGGCGGTCTCCCCGCCCAGCAGCGCGCAGCCGGCCTGCACGCAGCCCTCCGAGATGCCCTTGACCAGGTCGGCGATCCGGTCCGGCACGACCTTGCCGACCGCGATGTAGTCCTGCAGGAACAGCGGCTCGGCGCCGCACACCACCAGGTCGTCCACCACCATCGCGACCAGGTCGATGCCGACCGTGTCGTGCATGTCCAGGGCCTGCGCGACGGCGAGCTTGGTGCCCACACCGTCCGTGGAGGAAGCCAGCACCGGCTCCTTCCAGCGGTCGAGCTTGAGCTGGAACAGGCCGGCGAAGCCGCCGAGCGAGCCGATCACCTCCGGCCGGGTCGCGCGCTTCGCCCACGGGCGCATCTTCTCGACCGCCTCGTCACCGGCCTCGATGCTCACGCCCGCTGCGGCGTAGGTGGCTTTCGGACTCTGGGCAGACCCTGCGAGCAGGTCTTCGGACACGACTGGCTCCACATCTTGGTGCGAGTTTGCGATTCGCCGGACGCGCATGTGTAGCACGGACAACGCTACGCGCCGACGGCGAACCCGGGTGCGGGAACGGTGCGATTCTCAGGGCCGCTGCAGCGCGTCGGCCGCGCCGTAGCTGCTCGGCAGCACCGGTTCGGCCGGCCCCGCGATACCGCGTTCGGCCTGGCTGAGGCCCTCCAGCAGGTACTTGCCGATCCGGGCGTCCTCCGGCAGCGGGATCGGGTAGTCGCCGTCGAAGCAGGCCGCGCACAGCCGGGTGCGGGGCTGCTCGGTGGCGGCGACGAGCCCGTCCAGCGAGACGTGGCCGAGGCTGTCCGCGCCGATGGAGCGGCGCACGCCGTCCATGTCCAGGCCGTTGGCGACCAGCTCGGCGCGGGAGGCGAAGTCGATGCCGTAGAAGCACGGCCACTTCACCGGCGGCGAGGCGATCCGGACGTGCACCTCGATCGCGCCGGCCTCGCGCAGCATCCGGACCAGGGCGCGCTGGGTGTTGCCGCGGACGATCGAGTCGTCCACCACGATCAGCCGCTTGCCGCGGATCACCTCGCGCAGCGGGTTCAGCTTGAGCCGGATGCCGAGCTGGCGGATGGTCTGGGACGGCTGGATGAAGGTCCGGCCGACATAGGAGTTCTTCACCAGGCCGTTGCCGTAGGGGATGCCGGAGGCCTGCGCGTAGCCGATCGCGGCGGGCGTGCCCGACTCGGGCACCGGGATCACCAGGTCGCCGTCGACCGGGTGCTCCTTGGCCAGCCGGCGGCCGATCTCGACGCGGGTGCCGTGCACCGAGCGGCCCGCGATCGTGGTGTCCGGGCGGGCCAGGTAGACGTACTCGAAGATGCAGCCCTTCGGCTTCGGGTTGGCGAAGTGCTGGGAGCGCAGCCCGTCCCCGTCGATGGCGAGCAGTTCGCCGGGCTCGACCTCGCGGACGAACGACGCGCCGACGATGTCCAGCGCGGCCGTCTCGCTGGCCACCACCCAGCCGCGTTCCAGCCGGCCGAGCACCAGCGGGCGGACGCCCTGCGGGTCGCGCACCGCGTAGAGCGTCTGCTCGTCGCAGAAGACCATCGAGAACGCGCCGCGCACGGTCGGGAACAGCTCCATCGCGGCCTGTTCGAGACCCTTGTCGACGGCTAGCGAGGCCAGCAGGCCGGTCACCAGGTCGGAGTCGCTGGTCGCCCGCTCGCAGCCGTTGGCCGGCGAGGACGTGTTGGCCGTGGTGTCGACGCCGTCGGCGGCTACACGTTCCTGCAGCTCGGCGGTGTTGACCAGGTTGCCGTTGTGGCCCAGGGCCAGGCCGCTGCCGGTGGCAGTGGTGCGGAAGGTCGGCTGGGCGTTCTCCCAGCTGCCGCCGCCGGTCGTCGAGTACCGGGCGTGCCCGACGGCGACGTGGCCGCGCAGCGACGCCAGGGTCTGCTCGGTGAACACCTGGCTCACCAGGCCGAGATCCTTGTAGACGAGCACCTGCGAGCCGTCGCCGACGGCGATGCCGGCGGCTTCCTGACCGCGGTGCTGGAGGGCGAAGATCCCGTAGAAGCTGAGCTTGGCGACTTCTTCGCCTGGTGCCCAGACTCCGAAGACACCGCATTCCTCGCGGGGGATGTCGCGCTCGAGGCTGGAGAGGTCCATTGGGGTACTTGCGTTTGCCGGTTCGGGCCGGACGGTGACCACCGAGAACTCCCTGAAGGACGAAGCCGGAGTTACACCTCAGTGTAAACAGGTGGCAACCGGCCGAACTCCGCCCCGATGCGTGTCGGCCATCTCAATCCTCGGGCCGGTCATCGACGCGACGTGCCGGTTCGGTCACAGCTCGTCGATTCGGACCAGTGGCAGCCACTGCGAGACGTCCGAGCGGGAGCCGGAGGCGGTGAGCTCGCCGCGCTCCAGGGCCGCCGCCCAGTCGAGCCGCCCTGTCGCCAGCAGCAGCCAGGTGCGGGGGTTGGTCTCGACGACGTTGGGCGGCGTGCCGCGGGTGTGCCGCGGGCCGGTGATGCACTGGACGGCCGCGAACGGCGGCACCCGCACCTCGACGCTGTTGCCGGGCGCGACTTGCTCCAGCGTCCGCAGGCTCAACCGCACCGCGGCGGCCAGCTCGGCCCGCGCGGGCCGCTGCGCTTCGTCGTCCAGCCAAGACCGCACCGCCAGGACGGCATCGCGCATTTCCCCGGGATCAACGGCACGGCGGCTGGGCATGCCCAAAGCCTACGAGCGCACCCCGACGCGCAGCGTTCCGCCTGGTCAGCACCCGTGAGTGCTTTGTGCTGCTATAGCGACACAAAACGCTCACGGGACTTGACCAGCGGAAACAGCGCCGATCGGCTCACAGCCAGCCGAGCTTGACCGCCTGCATGCCCGCCTGGAAGCGGGTTTCCACTCCTAACCGGGAGATCAGCTCGCGGACCCTGCGGTGCGCCGTGCGCGCGCTGAAGCCCATCAGCCTGCCGATCGTGTCGTCCGTGGCGCCGGAGGCGAGCAGCGACAGGATCCACCGCTCCTCCTCCGTCGGCTGGAGCTCGTGACCCGACAGGTCCTGGTCCGCGGTGAACGGCGCCGCGAAGCGCCACAGGTCTTCGAAGATCCTGGCGATCGCCGCCAGCATCGCCGAGCTGCGCACCACCACGGCGCTTTCCACCGACGTCTCGCTCACCGTCAGCGGCAGCAGCGCGATCTCGCTGTCCACCATGATCAGCTTGGTCGGCGCCACGTGGATCACCCGCGCCTGCTCGCCCATCGCGACCAGCTTGGTGGTGATGTCCAGCTGCGGCGGGCGCGCCAGCGCGGACCGGTCGTAGAGCACCTGGTACTGGACGCCCTCGGCGAGCTTGCGGGATTCCAGCGAGTCCAGCGGCCCCGTCGTCACGTACGGCGGCTTCGCCACGCCTTGGACCAGTTGTGTCGCATTGCGCTGCAGTTCGTACGCGGCCCAGCCGACCCGCTTGGCCCCGTGCACGACCTGCAGAACGCCGCCGCTGCCCGACTGGGCCCGGGCGGCGCGCGTCACCGACGCGACCTGCGCCCGCACGGCTCGTTCGGTCAGCGGCTCCGTCGCGGCGGTGTCCCTGGCCGGCTCATCCACCGCAGTCGGCGACTGCGTCAGCTCTTCGGTGTATCCGGGTAACACGGCACACCCCTCCTCGATGTGCCCCCAGCAGCACCGATTCGGCACCGGCACCGCGACGGACACTGAACACCCCCGTGATTGGCAACGTATCCACCGGGAACGACCGCAGGAACCGACTTTCGCCGGATACAGCGGATCGACCTTTGATTGACCCCGTTCGGCCGCGCCCCGTGATCCCCCAAATGCAGCAGTCGACGTCAAGAGCAACGGGCCCTTCCTGGAACACCAGGAAGGGCCCGTGTGTCGCACTGCTACCGGATCAGAGGTCGCCGATCTGCAGCAGGTCGGTGATGGTGCCGTCCGGGGCGCTCTGGATCACGCCCTTCGAGGCCTGGCCCTGCAGCCCGGAGATCACGTCCGCGGGCTTCGCATCGGGGTTGGCCTGCAGGAACAGCGCGCCGACGCCGGCCACGTGCGGGCTGGCCATCGAGGTGCCGCTCATCGTCTCGGTGCCACCGCCGGGCACGGTCGACACGATGTCCACGCCGGGGGCGTAGCCCTCGACGCTGGCGCCGAAGTTGGTGAACGAGGCGGAGCCGTCGGCGTTGTCCGAGGCAGCGGTGGTGAACACACCTTCCGCGCTGGCCGGGGACACGTTCTCGGCGTCCTGACTTTCATTACCGGCCGCCACCGCGAGGAAGACGCCGCTGTTGACCAGGTTGGTCGCGGCCTCGTCCAGCGCCGGGTCCTTCGGGCCGCCCAGCGACATGTTCGCCACCGACGGGCCGGAGTGGTTCTGCGCGACCCAGTCGATGCCGGACACGACCTGCTCGGTGGTGCCGCTGCCCTGGTCGTCGAGCACCCGGACACCGACGAGCTTGGCGCCCTTGGCGACGCCGTAGGTGTCGCTGCCGATGGTGCCGGCGACGTGGGTGCCGTGGCCGTGCTTGTCGGAGCCGTCGCCACCGGTGGCGTCGAAGCCGATCTCGGCGCGCCCGCCGAAGTCGGGGTGCGACGGGTCGATGCCGGTGTCGATGATGTAGGCGGTGACGCCCTCACCGGTGCCCTTGGGGGCGTAGCTGTCGTCCAGCGGCAGGGCCGGCTGGTCGATCCGGTCCAAGCCCCACGAGCCGACGGCCTGGTTCTTCGCCGGCTCGACCTGGATGCGGTAGCTCTGCGAGATGTTCTCGACCTTGCCGCTGGCGCGGACGGTCTCGAGCGCCTCGGGGCTCAGCTTCGCCGAGAACCCGTTGATCGCGCTGTTGTAGACGATGCGCGGCTGAACGCCGAACTCTTCGGCGACGCCCTGCGGCGCGATGCCGTCCTTGAGGTTAACGATGTAGACGTCCGACTCCGCACCCTGCACCTGTGCCTGCGGGTGCAGCGCCAGAGGCGCCAACTCGATCTGCGGCTGCGCGCCTGCCGGTGCCCCGGCGAACACGAGCGCCGCCGCGGCAACCCCTGCCCCGGTGCCATAGAGCAGCTTCCTCATGTGTCCCCTCCTACGTTCATTCGCTCGGGTGGGGCCGAGCGAAAGGCGGTTCACGGCGGAACGTAACCAGGGAAAACACTCGTCCGGGTGATGTTGGCGATTTGTCGCCACACAATCGGGCGGTGGGGTGAACGAATTCCCAGCTCTGGGCGGACTACCGGGAATGAGCAGGTAAAACCGCGCCCGCCGGGTTTACCGGCGGGCGCGGTGATTTGTTCTGTTAAGCCTGATTTTGCGCGATTTATGTGGCTGCTACCCAGCGTCGCAGGCGGAGGCGAACGGCCTCGACGTATTCGGGTTCGACCTCGGAGACCTCGTCGATCGACTCGGCGCCGTCGGGGGCGACGCCGTAGGTCATGCCGTAGTACAGGTACAGCGCGCGCTCCTGCTCCAGCGGGAGATCGCCCTGCAGCAGGCTGACCCGCGGCGCGCGCCGGACGGCGTCCTTGTCGACCGCGATGGTGAGCGTGTCGCCGTCGAAGGCCGCGCCCTCCAGCGGCACGAAACTCTCGTTCGTCCCGAAAAGTCCAGTTTGGACGGTGATCCAGGCGGGCTGCTCGGTGTCGTCGTCGATGAACAACTGGCCGACGATGCCGATCCGCTGGCCCTCCGGATCGAAGACCTCACACCCGAACATCCGCAACGCTTCCCGCTGGCCGATCATCGCCGCCTCCTCCCCCTCGCCCTCCTCGGTCAGTCTGCGCCCGGAACGGCCGCAGCGGCACCTCGGAACGGCTGGTTCGCCGACCGTCCACCGAGCACTCCGCCGGTTGCTGGCACCCTCGAAGGCAAGCCCCGGCACCCGCGCCGAGGCCCGAACAGAACTACGGAGCTCGCGATGTCCCAGCCCGCCGACCGTCCCGCCCCGCCGATCAGCGCCGAAATGCGGGAGCACGCCAAGCAGAACCCCAACAGCTGGCTGTACATCGCCGATCCCGGCTACGCCGCCGACGACCAGGAGGTGCCGCCGGAGGGCATCGTGGGCGCCTACCGCATCGACGCCGACGGCGAGATCGACGAAGACTTCCAGTTCAACGACAAGTACGAGCCGTCCGAGATGACGGCGAACCAGCTGGAGCCGGCCAACGAGCTGGAACACGTCCTGGTGCGGATCGCCGCCGGCCAGCTGCCGGAGTCCGAGCTGCCCGCGGCGGTGCTCGACGCCGAGGTGCTGCTCTACGCGCCGAGCGCGGACGACCCGATGCTCTACACCGCGGAGCTGTCCGACGGCAGCCAGCTGGTTCCGGCCTGCACCTCGGCCGCCCGGGTTCCGGCGGACTGGCCGGGCTTCCGCCGCGTACCCGGGTCGGCGCTGCCGGACCTGCTCGGCGGGCTCGACCTGGGCCTGAACATGCACGACGCGATCCAGGCGGTGATCCCGAACAGCGTCCTCACCGAGGCCGCCGAGCAGCGCGGCTGAGCCCGGTGGCCAAGGCCGGGCGAGATGCCTAGCCTCGGCGGTGTGACCGGTGATCACGGGCCCGGCCCCATCGAGGATTACGCCCTGCTGTCCGACCTCCGCACGGCCGCGCTGGTCGGCAAGGACGGTTCGATCGACTGGCTCTGTCTGCCCCGCTTCGACGCGCCGTCCTGCTTCGCCCGCCTGCTCGGCAACGACCAGGACGGCCACTGGCAGATCGCGCCGACCGAGCCGGTGCGCGAAGTGCGCCGCCGGTACCGGGACAACTCCCTGGTGCTGGAGACCGAATTCCGCACCGACGGCGGCGCGCTGCGGTTGATCGACAGCATGCCGCCGCACGAGAAGAACCAGCACGACCAGCCCTGCCTGGTGCGGATCGTCGAAGGCATCGCGGGCGAAGTGGACATCAAGCTCCGCTGGGTGGTCCGCTTCGCCTACGGCGACGCGGTGCCCTGGGTGCGCCGGGTGCGCGAAACCGAGCCGGTGCTGGACGAATACATCCTCGCCGTCGCCGGCCCGCACACCGCGGTGCTGCGCGGCGACGTCCTGCCGCAGCGCGTCGATCACGAGCGGGCGCACGAGCTGGTGCTCACGGTGCGCGCCGGGCAGCGGCTGTCCTGGGTGATGCAGTGGTCGCCGGACTCGCGGAATCTGCCCGCGCCGATGGATCCAGAGCAGGAAACCCAGGACAGCGAGGACTTCTGGCGGGAGTGGACCGGGAAGATCAGCTACGCCGGGCCGTACTCGGCCGAGGTGTACCGATCGCTGGCCACCCTCAAGGCGCTGACCTACGCGCCGACCGGCGGCGTCATCGCCGCGCCGACCAGCTCGCTGCCGGAAGCCCTGCCGGGCAACCGGAACTGGGACTACCGCTACTGCTGGCTGCGCGACGCCACCTTCGTCCTGCTGGCGCTGGACAACTTCGGCTGTTCCGAGGAGGCGGCGGCGTGGCGGGACTGGCTGGTGCGCGCGGTCGCCGGCGATCCCGGTGACCTGCAGATCATGTACGGCGTCAACGGCGAACGGCACCTGGTGGAGTGGGAGGCCGACTGGCTGCCCGGCTACCGCGGCACCGAGCCGGTGCGGATCGGCAACGCCGCCTACCGGCAGACCCAGCTCGACGTCTACGGCGAGGTGCTGGACATGCTGCACCTGGCCCGCGAGCGCGGGCTGCCGGAGAGCGAGGAGACCTGGGCGTTGCAGCGCGGCATGCTGCGGCACCTGGAGAAGATCTGGCAGCAGCCGGATCGCGGGCTGTGGGAGGTGCGCGGCCCGGACCGGTACTTCACGCATTCCCGGGTGATGGTCTGGGTGGCGTTCGACCGCGCCGTCCGCGCCGTGGAGGAGGACGGCCTGCCGGGGCCGGTGAAGCGGTGGCGGGAGATCCGCGACGCGGTGCGCGCGGAGATCCTGGAGCGGGCCTGGAATCCGGAGCTCGGCGCGTTCACCCAGTACTACGGCGGGAAAGCGCTGGATGCGGCCACTCTGCTGATGCCGTCGGTCGGCTTCCTGCCCGGCAACGACGAGCGGATGGTGCGCACCGTCGAGGCGGTGCAGCGCGAGCTGCAGCACGACGGGGTGCTGGTCGACCGGTACAGCACCGGCGACCGGCGCAGCGAGGTCGACGGGCTGACCGGCCGGGAGGGCGCGTTCCTGGCGTGCTCGTTCTGGCTGGTCGACGCGCTGGCCTACTGCGGGCGGCGCGCGGAGGCGGAGCGGATGTTCGCCGAGCTGGTGGGCATGGCCAACGACGTGGGCCTGTACGCGGAGGAGTACGACGGCGAGAAGGGCCGGTTCACCGGCAACTTCCCGCAGGCGTTCAGCCACCTGGCCCTGGTGAACTCGGCGGCGATCCTCTTCGGCGGCATGACCCGCGACCGCAAGAGCCGCCGCGACGGCGGCACCGCCTGAAGCCCGGTCACACCGGTCGTGAGTGTTTTGGACTGCTATGGCGATCCAAAACACTCACGACACCAGGCCTGCGAAAACCTTGCCGCGCAACGCGATCCGGCGGTCAGTCCAGGTGCTTGGCGATGAACTCGGTTATCTCCGCCGGTGATCCGGGGCGGGCGAAGAGGTAGCCCTGGCCGGTTTCGCAGCCGATGTCGGCCATCCGGCGGGCCTGGGCCTGGGTTTCCACGCCTTCGGCCGTGACGGTCAGCCCGAGGGCGTGCGCGAGGTCCACCAGCGTGCCGACGATGCGCGCGTCGACCGGGTCGGCCCGCTCCGCGTCCCGCAGGCCCTCCATGAACGAGCCCGCGATCTTGAGCTCGTGCACCGGGAGGTGCCGCAGGTAGGCCAGGTTCGAGTACCCGGTGCCGAAGTCGTCGATGGCGATCCGCACGCCCATCCGGGACAGCGCGCGCAGCGCGTCCAGCGGCTCGTCGGCGGTGCCCATGATCGCGCTCTCGGTGAGCTCCAGCTGCAGCCGCGACGGCGCCAGCCCGGTCTCGGCCAGGATCTCCGCCACGTCGGACACCAGGTTCGGGTCGCGCGACTGCCGGACCGCCAGGTTGACGCTGACGAACGGCGCCGCCGCCCCGAATTCGTCCTGCCACTGCTTCGCCTGCCGGCAGGCCTGCCGCAGCACCCAGCGCCCGAGCGGCACGATCAGCCCGGTCTCCTCGGCCAGCCCGATGAACCGGTCGGGCCCCAGCCGGCCCAGCTCCGGATGCGCCCAGCGCACCAGCGCTTCGACACCGACCACGCCGAAGTCCCGCAGCCCGATCAGCGGCTGGTAGTCCACGTAGAACTCGTCGCGCTCCAGCGCGGCCGGCATCTTCGCCGAGAGGTGGAACTGCGCGACCTCGGTGGCGTTGCGGTCCGGGTCGAACAGCGCCCACCGGCCCTTGCCCTCGGACTTCGCCCAGTACAGCGTCACGTCGGCGTCGCGCACCAGCTCGGCCGCGGTCTGCCCGGCCACCGGCCGCTCGACGATGCCGATGCTGGCCGACACGGAGAGCTCGTGGCCGCCGATGCGGATCGGCACGTCCAGCGCGTCCAGCACGGTGTCGGCGACCTCGACGGCCTGCTCGGTCCCGAATGAGTTCTGGATCACGATCACGAACTCGTCGCCGCCCATCCGCGCGACCAGCCGGTCGTCGCCGTGCACCGCGGTGGCGAGGCGATCGGCGACCGCCCGGAGCAGGTCGTCGCCGACGTGGTGGCCGAGGCTGTCGTTGATGACCTTGAACCCGTCGAGATCCATGTAGCACAGCGCCACCCGTTCGCCGGGTTCGTCCTGCTGCAGGACCTTGGTGAGCCGCTCCAGGAACAACGCCCGGTTGGGCAGCCCGGTCAGCGGATCGTGCATCGCCTGGTGACGCAGGCGTTCCTGCAGCATCCGCCGGTCGGTGACGTCCTCGATCAGCGCGACCTGGTACAGCGGCAGGCCGTCTTCGCCGCGGACCAGGGACACGATCAGCTCGGTCCACACGGTGCCGCCGTCGGGGCGGATGAACCGCTTCTCGACCCGGAACTGGTCGCGTTCGCCGCGGACCAGTTCCTCGTACAGCCGCCAGGTGCTGTCGGGGTCGTCCGGGTGCATCATGTCCTGCACCGCCATCCGGCGGAGCTCTTCGCCGGGCCGGCCCATGATCCGCACCAGCGAGTCGTTCACCTCGAGGATCCGGCCGTTCATGTCGCCGATGCCGATGCCGATCGCGGCCTCGGCGAAGATCGCGCGGAACCTGGCTTCGCTGGTGCGCAGCGCCTGCTCGACGGCGTCGCGCGCGTCCAGCACGGCCTGCCGGATCGCCTCCTGCTCGTCCAGCGTCCGCTTGCGGGCGGCCTGCACGAAGCCGGAGCACAGCGCGCCCTGCAGCGCGGCGACCCGCCCGCGCCAGCCGGGGCCGTCGTCCAGCTGCAGGACGTCCAGGATCTCGTCGCCGATCAGGTCGATCGTGCGGCCTAACGACTCCGCGCTGGTGAAGTGCACGGCGACCAGGTCCACGCCGACCGACCGCGCGGGGGACGGGTCGAACGGTTCGCTGAGCAGCGCGTCGACCAGCCGGTCGGTGTAGCCGTACAGGCGGCCTTCTACCTCCGCGCTGGTCATGGGTACGTAACTGGTGCCCATCATGGCCTGCGCCCAAACGGCGGCAAAGCGTCGTCGATCGGCTCGGTTCACCTCGGCGACCACCTCGTGAGCGCTGGGCACCGGCGCTGTCCAGCCAGTCATGCCTGGGGCGCCCTCCACTCGTCCTACTCGCCTGGGCCGTTCGTTCGGAGCATACGACCGGACCGGTCCGGCGGTCGAACATCAGGTACGGCACCCGGGGTAGGCGCACACCTCATCCGAGCGGGCCATACAGGTGACCTCGCCCGGTTGGGCGACTACCGTCCGCAACCAGTTGATCACCGAAGCGCGGCTGCCGTGATAGATCTGATGTTTTCGACGCACAGCCCCGCCGAGAGGTTGTGCGCGGCTCGGAACTCCACCCCGGAGACCGCTCGGTTCACTTGCGATGTCCGGATTGAGCCATTCTGGTTAAAAACTAACACAGGATCTACATCTTCAGAAAACCGTTCGCCACACTTTCGGGGCAGGACGCGTGGTCCCCCGACGACGCACCGCAACTACACCCCCGAGAGGCATCGATGAACCTTCCGAGTGGACGTGGTCGCCGATTACCGTTGGTCTCCTTAGTATCGATTGCCTGCGCAGGCGTTCTTCTCCTGTGCTCGCCCGCGCAAGCCAGCACACCCCTTCCGGGAAGGCAAAGCGCGATGAGCACGCAGGTGACCGGCGAACCACCGAGCGGAACCGAGACCGACGCCCCGATGGGCTCGCAGATCCGCAAGCACGAAGGCGGCGGCGATGATCCGCTGCTCACGCCCGTTGTCGATCCGCTGGCCACGGTGGCCGGCATGGACGTCAGCGGCCACCAGGGCAATGTGGACTGGAACTACTGGTGGGGCCAGGGCATGCGGTTCGCCTACGCGAAGGCGACCGAGGGCACCGGCTACAAGAACCCGAACTTCGCCCAGCAGTACAACGGTTCCTACAACGTGGGCATGATCCGCGGCGCGTACCACTTCGCGCTCCCGGACCGCTCCAGCGGCGCCGCGCAGGCCAACTACTTCGTGGACAACGGCGGCGGCTGGTCCAAGGACGGCAAGACCCTGCCGGGCGCGCTGGACATGGAGTACAACCCGTACGGCTCCACCTGCTACGGCAAGACCAAGAGCGGGATGACGGCCTGGATCAAGGACTTCAGCGACACCTACCACTCCCGGACCGGGCGCTGGCCTGTCATCTACACCAGCACCAGCTGGTGGAACCAGTGCGTGGACGGCGACTTCAGCTCGACGAACCCGCTGTGGGTCGCCCGCTACGCGAGCACCGTCGGCCAGCTCCCCTACAAGTGGGGCGTCTGGACGATCTGGCAGTACACGTCGTCGCCGCTGGACAAGAACACGTTCAACGGCGCCTACGACCGCCTCCAAGCGCTGGCCAACGGCTGACGCCAGAATCCACGCGGTGCCGGCGAGCCCGGCACCGCGTTGTCGGGCTCTTTTCACCAAGGTGCGCGCTGTGCAGGGCAGAATCCCTCGCATGGGTGAGCGCAAGATCGGTTTGGTCGCGACGATCGCCGTCGCCGTCGTCGTGCTGGTGGGCGCCAGCGTCGCCCTGCTCATCTTCGATCCGCGAACCACCGGAGCCGATGCCCTGCGAACCGGCGGGCTGGCGGCCGGATCGGTGGTCGCGCTCTACGCCCTGTGGCTCAACGACCGGCGCCGACGCGTCGAGGAGAAGCGGCAGGAGCTCGACAGCCAGCGGCAAGAACTGGATCGGCAGCGCTACGCGCTAGAACAGCAGCGGCAGGCCCTGGAGGACCGGCGGACCGACCAGGATCGGGACCGCGCGGCCGATGAGCGCTTCGCGCGGTCGGTGGAGCTGCTCGGCAACGACGCCGACCAGGTGCGGGTGGGCGCCATGCACGCCCTCGCCGGGCTCGCCCGCAGCAATCCCGGCTACACCCAAACCGTGCTCGACGTGCTGTGCTCCTACCTGCGGCGACCGTTCAAGCATCCGAAGTGGACTCCGGCCTCGGAGTTGCCTGCCGATCCCGGCGAATGGCCGGAGGCCAGCCCCGAGCAGGAGGGCGAACGGTACGTCCGGCAGACGGCGCAGCGCCTGATCCAGGACCTGTTGCCCAGCACCGCCGACCCGGACCCGGAGATCTACGAGCTCGACCTGACCAGGGCTTGGCTGGAGCGGTTCAACCTGTCCGACCGGGTTGTGGGCCGCATCGCCGCCTACCGGTGCCGATTCCGGCACACCACGAACCTCAACCGCGCCGTCTTCCACGGCCCGGTGCACCTCCGCGACAGCGTTTTCGTGGGACGGATCAGGGCGGAGGAGACCCGGTTCCGGCAGAGGCTGGAACTGCGCGGGATCGTCACGCACGGGCCGGTCGGTTTCGAGCGCGCCGAGTTCGAAGGTGCCGTGGACATGCCGGAAGCCCACTGCATCGCGCACGTCTCCTTCGAGCGCGCGATCTTCCACGCCACGCTCGACCTCCGGCGCGCGCGCTTCGACGGCGGCGCTGATCTCCGCGTGCGCGAGCCGCTGCCCAGCGTCGCGCTGTACAACACCGAGGTTGACACGTCGACCGATGCCCAGGTGCCGGCAGGCTGGTCGTTCGAGCCCCTGCAAGATGCGAATCGCGCACGCATCCGGGTGCACGAGGTCGGGCAGAATCCCTCGCATGGGTGAGCGCAAGATCGGGTTGATCGCGACGATCGCCGTCGCCGTCGTGGTCCTCGTCGGCGTCAGCATCGCCTTGCTGGCCTTCGACCCCAGGACCACCGGCGCGGATGCGCTGCGGACCGGCGGGTTGGCGGCCGGTTCTGTCGTCGCGATGTACGCGCTCTGGCTCAACGACCGGCGGCGACGCGTCGAGGAAGAGCGGCAGAAGACCGAGCGGCAGCGCCACGAACTCGAGAACCGGCGGGCTGATCTCGACCGCGACCGGGTCGCCGACGAGCGCTTCGCCCGCGCCGTGGAACTCCTCGGGCACGAGACCGACCAGGTGCGGGTGGGCGCGCTGCACGCCCTCGCCGGGCTCGCGCGGAGCAATCCCGAGTACACCCAAACCGTGCTCGACGTGCTCTGTTCCTACTTGCGGCGACCGTTCTGGCACCCTCGCTACACCGATGACGCGCCAGCGTCGGCTGGCGTCCCCTTGAACACCGCCTCTGGCGACGGGCCGAAGCAATGGCCCCGAGACGCGAAGGACGAGGCCGAGCGGAAGCTGCAGGTGCGGCTGACCGCGCAGCGGCTCGTCGCCGACCTGCTCCCGGCCGCGGACGACGTCGACGCACCCGCCTACGACCTGGATCTGACCAACGCGACGCTGGAGTACTTCGACCTGACCGACCGGAAGGTCGGCACGTTGGTCCTGCGGTACGGGAAGCTGTTCAGCGACAACAACTTCAGCCGCTGCGAATACCACGGCGACGTGTGGTTCACCGGCGCGACGGTCGGCGCCGGGCGGTTGTACGGGCGGTTCCGCTGCGACGACGTGGTCTTCCACCAGCGCGCCTGGTTCCCCGGGATCGAGTTCAACGGCCGGTCGAGCTTCCGGCGGACCCGCTTCCACGGCCAGACGAGGTTCGCCGACAGCCGGTTCGCCGACTCGGTGTCGATGGAGCGGGCCGAATTCCACGGGCCGACCGACTTCCGCTCGGTCCACTTCGAGCACGACGCCGACCTGAGCGGCGCGACGTTCCACGCCGAGATCCAGCACACCGGCATCACGACCAGCCCGGATCGCGAAGTCGTCCTCCCCGACGGCTGGAAAGCCGTGCGCGCGTAGCCCGAGAAGGGGTGGCCGGGCGCGCGTGAAGAAGTGGATCGGCAAGTGGCTCTCCGGCTCAAACGGCAGGAACGGCTGATCAACGAGCCAGCACTCGACTTCCGCGCCGTGATCTCTGAAGCAGCGTTGGCTCGCTGTGCTCATCAAGAATCGATCGCGAGCGAGCAGTTCGCCCACTTGCTTCACATGTCCAAGAGACCGAACGTATCGATTCGAGTTCTCCCTTTCGAAGCCGGCCTGCACAACTCGATGACGGGCTCCTTCGTCCTTCTCGATTTCCCGCCAGACACTTGGTCTCCCGCGGTGTACCAAGAGCACGCCGTTGGTGGTCATCTCAGTCACGATCGCGCACTAGTCTCGGGACTCAGTTCCGTTTTCGAGGACCTGCGCAGCCGTGCTCTGGCGGAGTCGGCCAGCCACAAGGTGATCAGTAGATACGCGCAGAGGTGAGTGCCATGGAAATTTGGCGGAAGTCCAGCTACAGCGGCCCGAGCAGCAACTGCATCGAGGTTGGCTTCGGGATCGGCGCTGTCGGGGTGCGGGACACGAAGGATCGCGATGGTGGGCACTTAGCCGTGCCGGTGCGGACCTGGCACCGGTTCATCGGCACCGTCAAGGGCGGTGTCTTCGACCGCTAGCGGATGAGCGAACGGCCCGTTCACCTCGATAGACGAGGTGAACGGGCCGTTCGCTTCAACCAGCTATCAGCCGAACAGCTTCGGCAGGGTGCCTTCCCAAGCTTCGCGGAGCTCAGCCAGCGGGATTTCCGCGACGTCCTGGATGTCGAGCGACTGCGCGCCCGCGTCCGCGACGCCGACCTTGGCCCACGGGAGGCCTCGGGCCGTGCACATGTCCGTGAAGCGGAGCTCCTCGGTGCGCGGCACCGCCACCAGGATCCGGCCCGCCGACTCCGAGAACAGCCAGACGAACGGGTCCACGTCTTCCGGCAGGACCACTCGGGCGCCGCACTCGCCGACCAGCGCCGTCTCCACCAGCGCCTGCGCCAGGCCGCCCTCGGAGAGGTCGTGCGCCGCCGAGATCATGCCGTCGCGGGAGCCCGCGAGCACGATCTCCGCCAGCAGCTTCTCGCGCGCCAGGTCGACCTTCGGCGGCACGCCGCCGAGGTGGTCGTGGGTGACGCGCGCCCACTCCGAGCCGCCGAACTCCTCGTGCGTCTCGCCGAGCAGCAGCAGCGTTTCGCCTTCCTCGCCACCGATTCCGGTGGGAATGCGGCGGGTCACGTCGTCGATCGTGCCCAGCACGCCGACCACCGGCGTCGGCAGGATCGGCTTCGCGCCGGTCTGGTTGTAGAAGCTGACGTTGCCGCCGGTCACCGGGATGCCCAGCTCCTGGCAGGCGTCGGCCAGGCCGCGCACCGCCTGCTGGAACTGCCACATCACCGCCGGGTCCTCCGGCGAACCGAAGTTCAGGCAGTTGGTGACCGCCATCGGCGTGGCACCGGTGGTCGCCACGTTGCGGTAGGCCTCGGCCAGCGCCAGCTGCGCGCCCGCGTACGGGTCGAGCCGGGTGTAGCGGGCGTTGCAGTCGGTGGCGACCGCGATGCCGCGCCCGGTCTCCTCGTCGATGCGCAGCACGCCGCCGTCCGACGGCTGGGCCAGCACCGTGTTGCCGCGCACGTACCGGTCGTACTGGTCGGTGACCCACGCCCGGGAGCACAGGTTCGGCGACGCCGCCATCCGCAGGATCGTCTCCCGCAGCTCGTCCGATGTGGACGGACGAGCCAGCGTGTTCGCGCTGTCCGCGACGATCAGGTCCTGCTCGGCGGGCCGCTCGACCGGCCGCTCGTAGACCGGGCCCTGGTGCGCGACGGTCCGCGGCGGCACGTCCACCACGAGCTCGTCGTGCCAGTAGATCTCCAGGTTCTCGCCGTCGGTGACCTCACCGATGACGGTCGCGGTGACGTCCCATCGGCGGCACACCTCCATGAAGGCGTCCACGTTGGACGGATCCACGACGGCGCACATCCGCTCCTGCGACTCGCTGGAGAGGATCTCCGCCGGGTTCATCCCGGTGGCGCGCAGCGGAACCTGGTCCAGGTCGACCCGCATGCCGCCGTCGCCGGCCGACGCCAGCTCCGACGTCGCGCAGGACAGGCCCGCGCCGCCGAGGTCCTGGATGCCCACGACCAGGCCCGCGTGGTACAGCTCCAGGCAGCACTCGATGAGCACCTTCTCGGCGAACGGGTCGCCGACCTGCACGCTGGGCAGCTTCTTGCGGCCGCCGCCGCTCTCGTCGCCGTCGAACGTCTCCGATGCGAGCACCGAAACGCCGCCGATGCCGTCGAGGCCGGTGCGCGCGCCGAACAGGATGATCTTGTTGCCCTTGCCGCTGGCGTGCGCCAGGTGCAGGTCCTCGACCTTCATCACGCCGACGCACATGGCGTTGACCAGCGGGTTGCCCGCGTAGCACTCGTCGAAGACGACCTCGCCGCCGATGTTCGGCAGGCCCAGGCAGTTGCCGTAGCCGCCGACGCCGGCGACGACGCCGGGCAGCACGCGCTTGGTGTCCGGCGCGTCGGCCGGGCCGAAGCGCAGCGGGTCCGCCACCGCGACCGGGCGGGCGCCCATCGCCATGATGTCGCGGACGATGCCGCCGACACCGGTGGCCGCGCCCTGGTAGGGCTCGACGTAGGACGGGTGGTTGTGGCTCTCCAGCTTGAACGTGACCGCCCAACCGTCGCCGATGTCGACCACGCCCGCGTTCTCGCCGATGCCCGCGAGCATCTTCTCGCGCATCTCGTCGGTAGTGGTCTCGCCGAAGTACTTCAGGTGCACCTTCGACGACTTGTAGGAGCAGTGCTCGCTCCACATCACCGAGTACATGGCCAGCTCGGCCTCGGTGGGCCGGCGGCCCAGGATCTCGCGGATCCGGGCGTACTCGTCGTCCTTCAGCCCCAGCTCGCGGAACGGCTGGGAGGTTTCAGGAGTGGACTTCGCATGATCGACAGTGTCGAATTCGACGGTTCGACCGTCGGTGTCCACCTTTGCCAGATTGCTCACGCTGCCACCAGTGCATCCAGAACGGACAGGAACATGCCGAGGCCGTCGTCGGTGGGGCCGGTCAGGGCGTCGATCGCGTGCTCCGGGTGCGGCATCATGCCCGCGACCCGGCCGCGCGCGTCGGTGATGCCCGCGATGTCGCGCTGCGAACCGTTCGGGTTCTCGCCCGCGTAGCGGAACAGCACCCGGCCTTCGCCTTCGAGCTCGTCGAGGACGGCCTCGTCGGCCATGTAGTTGCCCTCGCCGTGCTTGATCGGGATCAGCAGCTCGGCGCCCGCGTCGTAGCGGGTGGTCCAGGCGCTGCTGTTGTTCTCCACCTTCAACCACTGGTCGCGGCAGACGTAGTGCAGGCCCGCGTTGCGGGTCAGCACTCCGGGCAGCAGCCCGGATTCGCAGAGGATCTGGAAGCCGTTGCACACGCCGAGCACCGGCATGCCCTTGCGCGCGGCCTCGACGACCTCGGTCATGACCGGGGCGAACTTGGCGATCGCGCCGCAGCGCAGGTAGTCGCCGTAGGAGAAGCCGCCCGGGACGACCACCGCGTCCACGCCCTTGAGGTCGTGGTCGGCGTGCCAGAGGGCGACCGATTCGGCACCTGCTCGGCGCACCGCGCGCGCGGCATCCACGTCATCGAGGGTGCCGGGGAAGGTGATGACGCCGATCTTCGCGCTCATGCTTCCACCCGGCGGACGGTCCAGTCCTCGATCACCGGGTTGGCCAGCAACGTCTCGGCGATCTTGGCGAGCGTTTCGTCGTCGACATCGTCGGCGACCTCCAGCTCGAACCGCTTTCCCTGGCGGACTTCGGTGATGCCGTCGAAACCGAGACGGGGCAGCGCGTTCGCCACCGCCTGTCCCTGCGGATCGAGGATTTCCTGCTTCGGCATGACGTCGACAACGACTCGGGCCACGGGTGCTGCTCCCGGTTTCCGTGCAGATCCGCCGGGACCCCGGCGGATGGCCAGCAGTACCGCCAAAGGGTAACTGAGCTGGGAGTTCGCCCTACCCGGCAGGGGCCGGAGGTGCGGCGTGGCTCACGACACCTTTCTCAACTTGTGTCTTGCGTCACATTTTTCGCATGTTGTCTAAACCTTTGGGCGTTCGGCCGTCTATTACAACCGGGGCACCGAAAACCCGGGCCCCAGTTGACTAGGGGGACGCACACCGATGCGCACAATCAAGACGCTGATGGCGGCCGGCCTGCTCGCCGGCCTCGCGCTGACCACGACCGTTCCGGCGATGGCGGCGCCGAGCCCCGGCCCGGCGGCGGTCGCGCCGGCCGACCAGGCGCTGCTGACCGCCGACAAGTCGCAGGTCCGGGCGGGCAACACGCTGGTCCTGCGGCTGGAACACGGCACCGAAGGCGTCAACTGGATCTCGTCGGCGGCGTTCGTGCACAACCGGGAGCACCCGTTCGGCGCGGACGAGGGCCTGGCCGAGGTCGTGAACGACCGCGACGGCAACGCGGAGGCGGTGGCCACCATCGCCGACGTCGCGCCCGGCGAGTACACCGTGCACACCCGCATCGGCGGCGGCGCGGGCCCGACCATGAAGATCACCGTCACGAAGTGATCTCTCGGCGAGAGGGGCGTCCCCGACCGGGGGCGCCCCTCTCGCCTTGGAATTCAGCTGATCGCGTAAACCGGCTCGATCCCGTTCACCCGCAGCGAGAACCGTCGCGATGCCGGGGCCGGTGGGGGCAGGGTTCCGATATGCGGATCCTGGTTTTGGGCGGAACGGTTTTCCTCGGGCGCGCGGTGGCGGTGGAGGCGGTCCAGCGCGGGCACGACGTCGTTTGCGCGGCACGCGGCACGAGCGGCGACGTTCCCGACGGCGCGAAGCTCGTGCCGGTGGATCGGGAGCAGGGCCTCGGCTCGCTCTCCGGGGAACGGTTCGACGCCGTGGTCGACGTGGCGCGGAACTACCGGTGGGTGCAGGACGCCCTCGAAACGCTGGGCGCGACGGCCGGGCACTGGACGTTCGTGTCCACCATCAACGTCTACGCCGACAACGGAACACCCGGCCTGAGCACCGATGCCGAGCTGCTGGAACCGATCACCGACTCCGACGACGTGAGCACGGCCGAGTCCTACGGCGCGATCAAGGTGGCGTGCGAGAACGCGGTGCGCGAAGCGGTCGGCGACCGGGCCTTCGTGCTGCGACCCGGCCTGATCACCGGGCCCAACGACACCTCGGACCGGTTCGGGTACTGGCCGGCCCGGCTGGCGCGCGGCGGTCGGGTGCTCGTGCCGGACGCCGACCACCCGACCCAGCACGCCGACGTGCGCGACCTGGCGGCCTGGATCGTGGACGCCGCGGAGAACGGCCTCGCCGGAACCTTCGACGGCACGAGCCTGACCACCCCGCTCAACGAGCTGCTGGGCCAGATCGCCGAACTGGTCGCACCGCCGGGCACCGAACTCGTGGCCATCGCGCCGGAAGACCTGACCGAGGCGGGCGTGCAGCCCTGGGCCGGCCCGAAATCGCTGCCGTTCTGGCTGCCGGAGAGCCACCAAGGCATCGCCGCGCGCGACGCCCGCCCCAGCCTGGACGCGGGACTGCGCATCCGGCCGCTCGCCGAGACGGTGTCGGCGACGCTGGAGACCGAGCGCGAGCTGGGCCTGGACCGGGAGCGCCGTGC
The DNA here is from genome assembly GCF_040655595.1 of Saccharopolyspora sp. NPDC050389. Taxonomy (NCBI): domain Bacteria; kingdom Bacillati; phylum Actinomycetota; class Actinomycetes; order Pseudonocardiales; family Pseudonocardiaceae; genus Saccharopolyspora; species Saccharopolyspora sp. NPDC050389. The sequence goes on along the minus strand of NZ_JBFAKG010000020.1, from coordinate 3,476 downwards.
GGGGCTCACACCGGCAGAAGAAGCCGAGCTCCTCGCCACCCTCCCGCACCGGCCCCGCTGATCCCGCCGACCTCCTTCGGCCTGGTCAGCACCCGTGCGCGTTTTGTGTCGCCATAGCAGCACAAAACGCGCACGGGCTTTTACCAGCGGAAACAGAGCCTCCGGTGATCTTTTCGCCGGTGGCCTGGCGGGCGTGGAAGAGTGGAGTTGCTCGCTCATCTAGGAGGAACCACCGTGCAGATCACCCACTTCGGACACGCGTGCGTGCTGATCGAGACCGACTCGGCCCGGCTGCTGATCGACCCCGGCACGTTCTCCGCCGACTTCGAAGACCTCCGCGACCTCGACGCCGTGCTGATCACGCACCAGCACTTCGACCACCTCGACCTCGACCGGCTCCCGGCCCTGCTCGCCGCCAACCCGAACGCCCGGCTGGTGGCCGACCCGGGCTCGGCGCCGACGATCGCCGAGAAGGGGCTGACCGCGACCACCGCTCGCCCCGGCGAATCGCTGGAGCTCGGCGGCGCGGCGATCAACGTCGTCGGCGGCACGCACGCGGTGATCCACCCGGACATCCCGGTGATCGACAACATCGGCTACGTCGTCGACCACGGCGCCTTCTACCACCCCGGCGACTCGTTCTACGTGCCGGAACAGCGGATCGACGTGCTCGGCGTGCCGACCGGGGCGCCGTGGCTGAAGCTCTCCGAAGCGGTCGACTTCCTGCGCGCGGTGGCGCCGCGAGCGGCGGTGCCGATCCACGAAGCGGTGCTGGCGAACCCGAACATGCACTACCGCATGTTCGAGCAGCTCGGCCCGAAGGACACCGCCGTCGAAGTCCTGGCCAAGGGCACCCAGACCGCGGTTTGACCCCCGGCGCGGCTCGGCGTCAGAGCCCGCGCTGATCGGCCACGGCGCTTTCGCGCGAAGGCGCCACCGGCCGTGCGTGGTGCGCGCCGATTTCGCGCGAGAACGGCATTCGCGGGCTCGTCACGCCTCGCAGCGGAGACGGGCGGGCTCAGTCGTCGTCGCGGTCGTCGTGCTGGTCGTCGACGCCGTCGCGGTGGTCGTCGTGCTGGTCGTCCAGGTGGTCGTCGCGATCGTCGCGGTCGTCGTCGAAGCGATCGTCCAGATCGAACTGATCGTCGCAGTCGTCGAAGCGGTCATCGGCAACGTCGTCGCGATCGTCGCGGTCGTCGTCGAAGCGATCGTCGGCGAAGCGGTCGTCGGCGTCGTCCTGGTCGTCGTCGATGCAGAGCGGTGCCGGTTGGGCGACGGGGGGCTGGTCGACCGGGGCCGCTGCTCGCGGGGTTTCGACGGGGGCGGTGCCGGTGTCCGCCGCGAGCGCTACGCCGGTGCCGCCGAGGCCCACCAGCGCGACCGCCGCCATCGCCGCGAGCCAGGTCCGCTTCGTGTTCCGAATCCGCATCGTTCTCGTCCTTCGTTCGCTGGTACCGCCTGACAAGAACCAGCTTCGGCGCCCATCGTGAGGCGGCTCTGAAGGTCGAATGAAGGGATCCTCATCCGCGTGCCGACGCCGCGGACCGGCGGGCGAACGAGGCATAGGTGACCGGCCGCGCGCCGTGGTGCAGCGCCAGGTCGACGGCGTCCAGCACCGCCTGCCTCGCGGCCGGTTTCTGCAGCTCAGCGGCGTCCAGCGCGAGCCGGACCAGCCGCCCGCGGCTGGCCGCCCGCTCGACGCCGAGCACCAGCGCCCGGCACCACCACGGCTCCGCTCGCTCGCCCGGGCCGAGCATCCGGATCCGCGCCCGGTGCACCTGGCCGGTCGTGAGATCCCGGACCGCCATCGCATCAGCGCAGACGGAGAAGCCGCGCCGCTGTAGCGCGGTGACGGTGCCAGGCGAGGCGAGCCAGCGAGGCGGGATGAAGCTGTTCGTCCGCAGCCCGACCTGTTCCAGCACCGCCGACGCGGCCGCCAGCCGCAGCCCGGCTTCGTGCGCCGGCAGCTGGGCGGCCGGGGCGAGGCGGGCGCGCAGGCCCGGGGACAGGCGGGCGAAGCCGTGCAGGCTGACGGCATCGTGCCGCGCCAGGCGCTCGGCCACCCAGTGCAGCAGCGGCGACTGCGGGTTCCGCGCCTCTAGGTGATCCGGGCGCGGCGAGATCAGCAGGGACAGCGGGACCTGGCGGCGGTCCAGTTCGGCGGCGAAATCCGCGCACTGGTCCAGCACCCGGAGCCCAAGACCGGACAACGACACGACGAGCGGCGTGCTCACGGTCCCTCATTCGGCCTGGCCCGGGTGTCCACGACCTGACGGCCAGGTGTCGCCCCGGCGCAAATCCGGCGAATCTCCACGCCGCAACTGTCGGCAAGCCCTGCCGAAGCACGGCGCCGACACGCCGACGCATACCCCCACCGGACGAAAACACCTGTCGCCCAGGGCCGCGGGCTTACGGCGTGGGGGCGAGCCAGTCGGCGAAGGAGCGGCCGGTGATCCGCTCGTAGGCCTCGACGTAGCGGGCGCGGGTGGCGTCGACGACGTCGGCCGGCAGCGGAGGCGGCGGCGTGTCCGATGCGCGGTCCCAGCCGGAAACCGGCGAGGTCAGCCAGTTGCGCACGTACTGCTTGTCGAACGACGGCTGCACCTTGCCCGGCTCGTACCCGTCCGCCGGCCAGTACCGCGACGAGTCGGGCGTGAGCACCTCGTCGCCGAGCACCAGCGAACCGTCCCCGACCAGGCCGAACTCGAACTTGGTGTCCGCGAGGATCACGCCGCGGCTGCGCGCGTGCTCCGCCGCCTGGCGGTAGACCCGCAGCGTCAGGTCGCGCAGCTCCGCGGCGCGCTCCGCGCCCAGCTGCTCGGCGACCGCCTCGAAGCTCACGTTCTCGTCGTGCTCGCCGATCTCGGCCTTCGTCGCCGGGGTGAAGATCGGCTCCGGCAGCTTGGACGCCTCGATGAGCCCGTCGGGCAGCTGCACGCCGCACACCGCGCCGGTGCGCTGGTAGTCGGCGAGCCCGGAGCCTGTCAGGTAGCCGCGCGCCACGCACTCCACCTGCAGCATCTCCAGCCGCCGCACCAGCAGCGCGCTACCGCGCACCTCGCCGGGGATGCGCGGGTCGTCGGCGGCGACCAGGTGGTTCGGCATCACGTCGGCGAGCAGCTCGAACCAGAACACGCTCATCGCGGTCAGCACCCGGCCCTTGTCCGGGATCGGGGTGTCGAGCACGTGGTCGTACGCCGAGATGCGGTCGGAGGCGACCAGCAGCAGGTGTTCGTCGTCCACGGCGTGCAGCTGGCGAACCTTGCCGGCCGCGATCTGGGGGTAATCGGCGAGTGCAACCACGTGCGGATTGTCTCGCACCGGGGCCCGGGCACTCGCACGCGGGCCGGTGGTAAGAACCGGCTTGGGCCGTCCGGACCAGCCGGGGCCGTGAGCGGCAACCAGATCTGGGCTGTCGATGTACTTGTGGGCCTCGTCGAAGACGGCAAGTTTGTTGAAGTGCTCGCCGCCATCGT
>NZ_JBFAKG010000019.1:46551-131912 GCF_040655595.1 Saccharopolyspora sp. NPDC050389 | reverse complement strand
CCCCTCTCCCCCCGCCGGGGGGGGGGGGGGGGGGCGCGCCGGTGTCCCGCCCCCCCGCCCCCCCCGACGCTCGACCGGCTCGATCCGGAAGAGCTGTTCACCGCACGTGGCGACCTGGCCGCGATCGCGGTCCACCCGCACCAACCGGACGGCCGGGTGCCGGAGGCGCTGCGGCTGCTCGGCGAGATCCGGGGCATCGACCGGGAAAGCTGGCAGCAGCTGATTTCCTCCGCCCAGCACGCCCGGATTCGTGCGTGGGACCTCGCCGAAGGGTCGTGAGTGATGATTCCGGTAAGAACCGGAATCATCACTCACGAACGCTTGCGGTTCAGGAACTCTGACATGTACCGCTGCGGTTCGCCGGTGTCGAACGCCGCGCCGAACTCGGTGACGCTGTTCGCGACTGCCTGGTCGATCGGCAGATCTTCCCAGGACCGCAGGAGTTCCTTCTGCCGGCGCACCGCCGCCGGGCCGAACTCGACGAACTTCCGCGCCATGCGCTCCACCGCGGCGTCGAGGCCGCTCGGTTCGCAGACCTCGTGCACCAGGCCCCAGGACAGCGCGGTGGCGGCGTCGATGTGGTCGCCGGTGAGGGTCAGCCAGGCGGTGCGGCCGGTGCCGATCAGCCGCGGCAGCAGCGCCGCGTGGATCACCGACGGGATGCCGACCGCGACCTCAGGCATCCCGAACCGCGCGTCGCTGCTGCTGATCCGCAGGTCGCAGGCGGCCGCCACCTCGAGGCCGCCGCCGAGGCACCAGCCGGGAATCCGGGCGATCACCGGGGCCGGGAACCGGCGCACCGACTCGCACAGGCCCCGGAGCCCGTCGATGAACTTCTCGGCGCTGCGTCGGTCCAGTGTGGACATCTCGTTGATGTCGGCGCCGCCGATGAAGGCACGCTCGCCGGTTCCCCGCAGCACCAGCACCCGGACCTCGGCGCGGTCGGCGAGCCCGTTGATCGCGGCCGTCACGTCCTCGATGACCGGCGTGCTGACGATGTTGAGCACCTTCGCATTCCTGATCGTGACCGTGGCGATGCCGTCTGCGGTCAGTTCCGCGGTCGCGTGCTGGGTGCTGGTGATCTCCGCCAATGCCACTCCCGTTAGCCGTCCTAAATATCTTGGCCGCACCCTAACCCGCCGACTCGCCGGGAACCAGACCTCCGCGCCGCCGGCCCGGACCTCCGCGGCGGCGTCCGCGAATCGGCGCGCGCTTGATCTCACCGGGTGAACTTCCCGCACCCGCACCGGCCGAACGCGCCGCAGGAAGCACGCCGCATCTGCCGGATTCCGGCCGATGACCTGCGACGATCCGAACCCGCTGCCCGGCGTGCCGGCAACCGCAACAAGCTCGGGCCCCTTTTCAGCCGCCCTATCGTCCGAATCATGAGCATTCCCACCGAGCCGATAGGAAGCATCCCCCGACCACCAGCACTGCAGGCGGCCACCGCCGAACACGCCGAAGGACGACTGAGCGACGCGGAACTGACGGCGCTCCAGGACCAGGCCACCGCCGACACCCTGACCAGGCTAGCGGAGCTGGGCTCCGCCGTCGTGGTGGACGGGGAGCAGAGCAAGCCGAGCTTCGCCACGTACCCGCTCGCGGGGCTCGACGCCCTCGACCCGCACGGCGTGGTCATTCCCTTCGCCGACGGGCACACCCGGCAGCTGCCCCACCTGACCGCGGGACCGTTCCGCTACCAGGTCCACGCGGACACCTACCTGCGAAACGCCCAGCGCCACACCGATCTCCCGATCAAGCAGGCGGTGATCGCGCCGTCCGCGCTCAGCCTGCTCTACCCGGCGGAGCCCATCGACGGCTACGCCCGCGAGGAGTTCCTGCGCGACCTCGCCGACGAGGCCGAGGCCGAGGCCGCGGCTGCCTGGACGCCGGAGCCCACCGCGTGCAGCTGGACTTCACCGAGGGGCGGCTGTCCCTGAAGCTGGACCCGACGGGCGGCGTGCTCGACGACTTCGTCGCCGTCAACAACGAAGTGCTCGGCCGGTTCTCCGACGCCGAACGGGCCCGCCTCGGCGTGCACACCTGCCCCGGCGGGGACCACGACTCCACCCACAGCCTGGACGTGGACTACGCGGGCCTGCTGCCGAAGCTCTTCCGCCTGCAGGTCGGCAACTACTACGTCCAGCTGGCGAGCGAGGCCGATCCCGAGCGCGTGCTCGGCATCATCGCCGAACAGTTACGCCCGGGCATCCGGGTGTTCGTCGGCGTGACCGACCCGGTCGCAAGCTCCGTCGAGACGCCGGAGGAGGTGCGCGACCGCGTGCTGCTCGCGGCCCGGCACATCCCCGCCGACCAACTGGGCACCTGCGACGACTGCGGCTTCTCGCCCTTCGCGGACGACACCTCGACCTCCCGCGAACTCGCGTTCGCCAAGATCGACGCGCGCGTGCGGGGAACCGCCTTGGCCACCCGAGAACTCGGCCTATGACGACTCGGACGGAAGCAAGCGGGTTCGCACGCACTTTCTGAGCACGAAAAGCAAGAACCCCGGCCGATGAAGATCATCGGGCGGGGCTCTTGAAACATTTGGTGCGCGATACTGGGATTGAACCAGTGACCTCTACCGTGTCAAGGTAGCGCTCTCCCACTGAGCTAATCGCGCGAGGCGGAGGCGGGAATCGAACCCGCGTACAGGGCTTTGCAGGCCCTTGCCTAAGCCACTCGGCCACTCCGCCGGACTCCGCATCCACGCCGAAGTCGGCTGGACCGCCAGAGAACCAGAGCGGACGACGGGATTCGAACCCGCGACCCTCACCTTGGCAAGGTGATGCGCTACCAGCTGCGCTACGTCCGCCTGCCTGCGACTTCGAAGCCCGGAAACCTCCGGGCCCGTCCGCCGCGTTGCACAGTGAACTCTAGACCACGCCCGCGACCGCGATCAAAGGGGGGTCCCAATCGCCCGGCGCGCCGCCGCGCCGGGCCGATCTTCCCCTCTGATCAGCCCAGGTCGTGGGGCAGCAATCGGGTCAGCGCCTCGTCCACGTCGACCCACAGGTTCTCATTGCCCGGCACCACCACGTCGTAGGTGCGGTCCAGGAAGTCCGCCAGCTCCTGCGCCGAGGCCTCGAACACCGCGTGACCGGACGGCGAGCTCAGCTCGATCGCCACGACCTCCGGGTCGTCGACCGCCGGCCGGATCGTCACGTCGCCCTCGCCCGCGTGCGCGATCAGCCCGTCGGCGAGCAGGTCGCGGGCGAACACCCACTCGACCCAGCCCGCGCGGCCGGTGCGGAACGCGGCCACCACCGCGTACGGATCCCGGGTGTCGTAACGCAGCTCGACCTGAACCGGCACAGCCGGCGTCTGCGGAGCCAACAGATCGAACACTGCCGTCGAACGCAGTGTCACGTGATCGTTACGCATTGTCCTCCCCTTCCTGCTCTCCTCCCGGTCCGCTTATCGACCGAGCAACACAGTTGTGACGCCTCATCGGGCCGAAACGCTCGCAACTCCCGCATAGATCACCCGTACGGGGCAGACCCAACTTCGCTGGGCAATCAAGCGAACGCGCAGCGTGTTCGGACGGCTCCGGTTTCGGGGCGGACCGCGCATCGGCCATCCCATCGCGAGACGAATCCGATCCGTTGTCCACACCGGAGGAAGATCCGCCGCGAACAAACCCGACAGAGGACGTTGAGTCGCAGGACCAGTACCCACCAGTGACCGAACTCCGCTACGTTCCGTAACCGAGCGAACCGCTCTTGCACCGAGCCTTCGATCCGTCGCCCTCGCCTTGCGAACCCCGCCGCCGCGCCCGGTCTGACCACCGGGTTTCCCACTTCGTCGAGCTCGCCTGACGTCCACTCAAGAATAGGCGATCGAGCCACCCGGCATTCTCGCAGCGCGACCCGCCGATGAGACGCTCGCCACCGCAGTTCCCCGTATCGGGCTAATGGTCCGAACCGTCTCCGTTATCGACCACGCGTACGCCCGAACGTCCGATCGAGAGTGGCGTCACACTGTGACCAGGATCGAAGGCCGACGACAGGGCCGAAAGACCCGACACCACCCACGACCGGCGATGATTCCGATCACACTTCGAACGCCGGCGGGCGAACCCGCTCCGGCCAACTGCGCGCTTGACACCCGGCCGCGCGGTCGCGGCCCCAACCAGCCCAGGCCCGTATTCTGACCCACATCGGACACCGCCGGCGACCGCCGCCACGATAGGTGTCCAACACCGACGAAACGTTCGCAACCGGGCAGGTGGACAACCCTGAACGACACGACCAAGTCGGGACCCCGCGACACCAACGCGGAACCCACCACGGACCGCCAGCGCGCGCCCAGGCTGCACGCCCTGCGGCGACGCCTGCACGCCTTCCGCCAACGCGTCCGCCGCAAGCCGGGCCTCAACATCACCTACCGAGTCGTGCTCGGCGTCTTCGGCACCGCCGTGCTCCTCGCCGGCATCCTGATGATCCCCTACCCCGGTCCCGGCTGGCTCGTGGTCTTCGCCGGCCTCGGCATCCTCGCCACCGAGTTCCACTGGGCCCACCGCGTCAACACCTTCGCCAAGCGCCACTACCAACGCTGGGTGCGCTGGCTCTCCCGCCAGCACCTCGCCACCAAGCTCGTCGTCATGGGCGCCACCTGCCTGATCGTCCTCGCCACCCTGTGGCTGCTGGGCCTGTTCAACACGGTCGGAGGCTGGTTCGGCCTGCACTGGACGTGGTTGGCCTCCCCCCTGTTCGGCCCCTGAAAACGATCGTGTATTGTTCTCTTCGTCCCCGGGAACGGGGACGAAACAACAAAACAAGGGCGATTAGCTCAGGGGGAGAGCGCTTCGTTCACACCGAAGAGGTCACTGGTTCGATCCCAGTATCGCCCACGCGTTCGTAAGTGAGCCCTGTCTACTCTTGTAGACAGGGCTCACTTGTATTTCGTTGTGGGGGTCAACCCCCACCCCCACGGTGCGGGCTCCTTGCGTGGGGAGCCGTTCCCGGCCTGGGTTTCCGACCAGCCTTCACCTTGGGCCGCTGTAAAGGTCGAGAGTGGTTGAATCGCTCGTCTCCCAAAACCCGCTGGACCATGTTCACCGGCACCCGCCATCAACGAGCCACGTCGCGCAACAGTGTCGGAGATCGTGGAACTTCAGCCCGCCGAACGCGCGGCGGGCGACCTGCTGGAGGATCGCGCTTGCCGACCGAGCTGGAGCTAGCCGAGATCTACGGCATGGCTCATGGCACCGTGCGGCGCGCCGTTTGCGGACCTTGCCGAGCGTGGTGTGATCGTGGTCGTTCATGGTCGGGATGCCCTTGTCGCGGCCAATGGGTGACGCAAGTGGCGGTGGCACTGCAGCGACGTGTTCGCCGAGACGCGCGACCTCACCAAGAATCGCCGGCAGTAGCGGGGCCGTGCGTTACTTGGCGATTCCCGGTTCAGGGGGGCGAATCGGCCAGCTCGTCGGTTACTCGGTCGCCAAGCAAGCCGCAGAATGCCAAGCGAGCCTGGCCGATCAGCCCGGGCCGCTGTTCGTTCCGGCCGACTGGCCGCACCTGAAGTTCTTCTTTGGGGTTTTGGGGTCAGGGTCTTGGTTGTTGGGTTGGGACTTCGGCTCTCGGGGTTGCGCTCAGGTAGTTTCCTACCCTGATCACCAGGAGGTTCATTTCGTAGGCGATCGTTCCCACGTCCGCGTCTTCTTCGCCCAGTACTGCTAGGCACGCTCCTGTTCCCGCTGCCGTTATGAAGAGGAACGCGTGGTCCAGCTCCACCAGCGTTTGCCTTACCCCGCCTCCGCCGAAGTGCCTTCCTGTTTCCTTCGCCAGGCTTTGGAACGCCGCCGCCATCGCCGCCAGGTGCTCTGCGTCCGCTGTGGACAGATCCGCCGACCTGGCCATCAGCAGGCCGTCCGCCGAGAGCACCACGCCGTCACGGGTTCCCACCACCCGGGCCACCAGGTCGTCCAGCAGCCAGTTCAGCTCACCATCGGGGCCGATCCTGTCGGTCATCCGCGCATTTCCCCTTCGTTGCCGGACCGGTCATTCCGCTTCCTCCGCCCGCCGCGCCGCGCGCGTTCCGCGTTGGAAAGCGGCCATGTTGCCACGCGTTCGCTCCGGCGAGTGCTCGGCACGCCCAGCCGAATCCGGCGGTTCCTCGCGCCGTTGGGGCACGAGGTTCTGCCCGTGCCCGCGGCGAGGCAGCGACGAACGCTCATCGCGGTCCACCGGCTGGACTCCCGATTCCTCCGCGGGCGGCGAATTCCGGGCCGCCGGCGCGGAATCCGGGCGGGTTCGCGGCGGGGTCGGCAATCGCGGTTCGAGTTCGTCCCGATCCATCGGCCGGGAGAAATCCGTCCTGGTGTCGAACATCGGCTCGGTCGCCAGGATTTCGGTCGGCAGGAGAACCGTCGCCACCGTGCCGCTGCCGGCCGCCTCTTGCAGGACGACCTTGATGCCGCGGCGCGCGGCGAGCTGCGCCACCACGAACAGCCCGAGCCGGGAATCGCCGCGCAACGTGATGTCCTCGAACCGCGGCGGCGTCGACAGCCGCACGTTGGCGTCATCGCGGTCCGCCGGGCGCATTCCCAGCCCTTCGTCCTCGATCCGCACCAGCACGCCGCGCGGCTCGCTGCCGCCGAACACCTGGACCTCCGAGTGCGGCGACGAGAACGAGGTGGCGTTGTCCAGCAGCTCCGCCAGCAGGTGGATCACGTCGCCCACCGGCGCGCCCACCAGTGAGACCTCGGGCATCGGATGCATCCGGATCCGGTCGTAGAGCTCGGTTTCGGCGACCGCCGCGCGCACCACGTCCGCCAGCCGCACCGGCTTGCGCCACTGCCGCCCCGGCTGCTCGCCGGCCAGGATGATCAGGTTCTCCGCGTTGCGGCGGGCGCGGGTGGCGAGGTGGTCGAGCCGGACCAGCGCGTCCTGCCGTTGCGGGTGCTCCTCGCCGCGCGCCAACTCGTCGAGCACCTTGAACTGGCGGTGCACCAGCCCCTGGTTCCGGTGGGCGATGCCCAGGAAGACCTTGTTGATACCGGCCTTCGCCTGGTTCTCCCGCACCGCCGCGACGACCGCGGTGTGGTGCGCGGTGTTGAAGGCCTCCGCCACCTGCCCGATCTCGTCGTTCCCGTGCTCCAGCGGGGAGAGCTCGGCCTCGACGTCGATCTGCTCGCCCCGCTTGAGCCTGGACATGATGTCGGGCAACCGCCCGCTGGCCAGCCGCAGCGTGTCGTCGCGCAGCTTCGCGAGCCTGGTCACCAGCGTCCGGTCGACCAGCCTCCGCGCGTTGCGCGCGGCGAGCACGATGCCGACCAGCACGGCCACCAGCGCCGCGAGGCTGCCCACGAGCACCTGGATGAGCCGGTCGGTCCCGTTCTGCAGGCCGAGGTCGGAGGTGGCCCTGGCCTGCTCGACGGCGATCGCGACCAGCTGCTCGGCAACCTCGTTGGTGGCCTGCCGCCACTCCGACTCGTCGACGGCGAAATTCCCGCTGCGCTGCGGCGGATGCTCGACGAGAGCGTGCTCGTAGCCGACCAGCCGCTGCCAGGCGGGGCTGGCGATGAGTCGCCGGTACAGCTCGACCGTGCCCGGCTCGGCGGCGGGCACCGCGGTTTCCAGCCGGGAGTGGTAGGCGCCGACCAGGGCCGCGAAGGACAGGTGGTCCTCGGTGTTGAACTCGCCGCCGACCAGCGCGGCACCGCCCAGCGATGCGGCCTGCGACATCTGGTCGGCTGCGCGGAACACGTCGGTCGCCGCCAGAGCGGCCTGGCTGACGTCCAGATCCGGCGCCACCCGCGACTGGGTGTCGAACAGGTTGACGCCGGCGTCGAGCAGCCGGTTGTAGAAGCGGAAGGTCTCCGCCCGGGACGAGGTCCCGGAGTCCGAGCGGGCCCGCTGCTGCGGCAGCTGAACCAGCAGCGCATCCAGGTCGCGCGCCCGGGTCGCGATCCGCGCCGGCGCGTCGTCGGCGAGCTGCCCGAGGTTGGCGCGCATCTCGCCGATGGCCCTGTCGGTTCTCACGCGTTGGGCGGTCAGCGCGGCCGGGTCGATGTCCGGCCGACTCAGCCGCTCCATCACCAGCTGGCGCTCCTTCTGCAGGGACGCCAGGCTGTTCACCGCCGGGATCGAGGCGCTCTTCACCCCGACCGCGATCACCCTCGCACTGAAACCCTCGTACACGGTCAGCGACGAGAATCCGAGCCAGAGGACCAGCAGGATCACGCTCGGCACTACGCCGACACGTGTCAGGCGGGCCCGGATCGTCCTGTACTCACTACCGGAACTGCTCGTCCGCGTCACAGTGCTCCGCTATGTCGAACCCCCTGCGACCAGCCCGCTTCCGCACCAGCGCGGGCGGTCGCGCGGCAAAACCCTAGCACAGGGTGATCATGAAAACACGGAAACGTTTCACCACCGGGCGCCCGCGGTCAGGCGTCGTAGTGCGGCTCCGTGCGCAAGAGGAACGTGACGTCGTCGCCGGGCTTGAGCTCGCGGGGCCCGGCGCCGCGGGTGAACAGCCGCGCGCCGGTGCTGCCGCCGAGCTCGGCGTGCTCGCCGCGAACCCGCAGCCAAGCGCCTTCCCGGATGCCCAGCACCGGAACGTCGTTGTCCTCCAGGAATTCCACGATCCGCTGCTCGCGGGTCTCGCCCATGTGCGTGCTGCCCGGATCGGGATCCTGGTAGTGCGGGTTGATCTGGAACGGCACCAGCCCGATCGCCTCGAACGACGGCGGCTCGACGATCGGCATGTCGTTGCTGGTGCGCAGGCTGGGGCAGGCCATGTTGGTGCCCGCGCTCGCGCCCATGTACGGCGTGCCGCCGCGCACCGCGTCGCGCAGCGCGGTGACCAGGCCGAGCCGGTGCAGCGTGGACAGCAGGCGGAAGGTGTTCCCGCCGCCGATGAACACGGCCTCGGCCTCGCGCACCGCCGCCACCGGGTCGTCGGCCCGGTGGATGCCGTCGACGGTGATGCCGAGCGGCGCGACCGCGGCCTGCACGGTCGCCGCGTAGCCGTCGTGGTCGCGCTTGGCGAACGGGACGAACAGCAGCCGCCCGCGACCGGCCAGCAGTTCGGTCACGGCTGGCATGGCGTGTTCGAGGAAACCCGTGCCGTGCTTCATCGAACTGGACAGCAGCAGCAGCTCCACGTCGGCCTTCTTTCCGGTTGGACACGTTTCCAAGCCAGGCTATCGCCACCCGTGGCCATCCACAGTGGACCGGGTCAGCGGGGCAGCGGCTGGGTGCGTTCGCTGGTGCCCTCCCACAGGTCTTCGACGTACTCCTGGAGGGTCTTGCCGAGCAGGTAGGCGCCAGCCGGGGCGACCACGGTGAACGTGTCGTCCGGGGACTCCGGGATCACGGCGGCGCGGCCGGACGGCGCGTGGTGCACGTCGATCCCGAACGGCCCGCTGCGCACCGCGCCGGAGGCGACGCGCAAGCCCACGGTCAAGCGGGCGGTCATCCCGTCCGCGCGCCGCAGCAGGTCGCCGATGGCCTGCGCGTCTTCCGGCGGCACGCGGCGGCGCTTGAGCTCGTAGGCCAGCCAGTCCACCTGGCGATCTCCGCGCTGCTCGGCGTCGGCGCGCGCCTCGGTCAGCACGCTGGTCGGCACGGTGACCTCGCAGCCATCGGCCGGTTCGCGGTCCGGCAGGCAGCCCACCAGCGCGGGCCACGGCGCATCGGGGCGGACCTTCTTCGCGGTCACCGACCCGTCCTGCACCAGCACTCGCGCCGCGTGGCCGTTGCCGACCGCCACGACGGCTCGCAGTTCGGCCTCGCCGGGGACGCTGACCTGCGCGAATCCGAACACCGATGCGCGCACCAGGTTCGCGGCCAGCTCGGCCCAAGGCTCGTCCGGCGCCCCGTCGGCCGCCTGCGGCTCCGCGATCAGGAACGCCGCGATCTCCGGCCCGACCGCGTGATCACGCAGCAGGCCGTCGAACTCCCGCAGGCTGCATCGCATCGCCGGCTCCGTGTCCACCAAGATCCGCTGTGGGCGGCAGGATATCCGGCGCGCTGCCCGCTTCGCGGCGTTTTGGCCGGAATCGACCGCGTCAGCGCTCTTCGACCTGGGGCCGGGTGCGGCGCACGATGCCGGCCAAGGCGCTGCTGACGATCGTGACGATCAGCGCGCCCCAGAACGCCGCCCAGAAGCCGTCGACGTGGAACGGCAGCCGGAGCTCGCCTGCCAGGTAGCTGGTCAGCCAGAACAGCAGCGCGTTGACCACCAGGCCGAACAGCCCGAGCGTCAGCAGGTAGAGCAGGCAGCCCAGTGTCTTCGCGATCGGCTTGAGCACCACGTTGACGATGCCGAAGATCACCGACACCGCCAGCAGCGTGAGGACCTTCGCCGTGGTGTCCTCGCCTTCCAGCGTGATCCCCGGCAGCGCGGTGGTGATCCACACCGAGACCATGGTGATCAGGATGTACAGCAGCGTTGCCACGACGCGCCCCTTCCTGCCGGTTTCCGCCACGAACATCATCGACGCTACCGGTGCCCGGGGGCTCCTCGCTCACGCGGCGTTGTGATCTCCGGTTCAGCTGAAGAGGGTCGCCATCAGCCGGAGGGCGTCGCCGTCGGTGTCGTCGTGCGCCTCGGCGAACCGGAAGACAAGGCCTTCGCGCAGGCCCCAGGGGCAGATCTCCAGCTCGTCCACGCCGATGGTGCGCAGGATCAGCTCGGCGACGATGGCCCCGGCCAGGATGCGGCGGGCGCGGCTGCGCGACACGCCGGGCAGCGCCGCGCGCTGCTTCTGGTCCAGCTCGGCCAGCCGCGGGATCCAGGGGCGCAGATTGGCGCGGGAGAGCCGGTCGGGGTGGCGGGCCACCTTGCCCGGCGAGCTCTCGGTGAGCACGGCCAGCTGCCGCAGCACCTTGGACAGCGCCACCGGATGCCCGAGGTCGCGATCGGCGAAGGTGCGCAGCGAGCCCGGGATGGTGCCGCGGACCGCCGCGACCAGCTCGTCGACCTGCGACGCCTGCGGCGGATCGTCCGGCAGGTACTGCCTGGTCAGCCGGGCTGCACCGAACGGCAGCGAGACCACGTCGGTCGGTTCGCCACCGGTTCCGGTGGCCACGTCTATGGTGCCGCCACCGATGTCCACTGTGGTCAGAACGGGGCCGGAGCGGCCGTGCCAGCGGCGGGCGGCGTGGTAGGTGACGGCGGCCTCGTCGCGCGGGCTGAGCACGCCGATGCGCACCCCGGCCGCCTCGCTCAGCCGCTGCCGCAGCTCCGCGCCGTTGACCGCGTCGCGCACCGCCGAGGTCCCGTACGCGATCAGCGCGTCGGGGCGCTCGTCGATGGCCGCGCGCACGCAGTGCCGCACCGCCCGCACCGCATGTTCGGCGCCCAGTTCGGTGACCAGGCCGTCCGCCCCGGTGTGCTCGGCGAGCCGGGTCCGGGCCTTCGCGCTCCAGTCGGCGCGCGGCATCCGGGACCGGTCGAGGTCGACGATTTCCAGGCGCGCAGCAGTGGACCCGATGTCCAGTAGAGCCAATTTCATGCCGCGACCGCCCGCACACCACGCGGCTCGTGGAGCGGCGCGGTGGAGGTAGTTGACGGCATGGTCCCATTGTCGGGGTCATTTCGACCGAAAATCCCGCCACGCCAAGGTTTTCTTGAGAGGTGTGTCACATTCTCCGGTCCGGGCGGCGTCTCCCGGTTCCATTTACCCGGCGGTAGCCTCTGGACAACCTCGGCGGCGTGGCCGACGCCCCGGCATCGCCGCTCGCCACAGACCGGAAGGGTTCGGCCGATGCGCATCGGGATGCCGCTGAACTACAGCGCAGGGTTCAAGGAAACCGTCGACGACCTGGCCACCTACGAGAAGGCCGGGCTGGACATCGTGTACGTCCCGGAGGCGTACTCGTTCGACGCGGTCAGCCAGATGGGCTTCATCGCCGCCCGCACCGAACGCCTGGAGATCGCCTCCGGCATCCTGCAGATCTACACCCGCACGCCGACGCTGACCGCGATGACCGCGGCGGGCATGGACTTCGTCTCCGACGGCCGGTTCACCCTCGGCATCGGCGCGTCCGGGCCGCAGGTCATCGAGGGCTTCCACGGCGTGCCCTACCACGCGCCGCTGGGCCGCACCCGCGAGATCGTCGACATCTGCCGCCAGGTCTGGCGCCGGGAGAAGGTCCAGCACGAGGGCAAGCACTACAGCATCCCGCTGCCCGCCGACCAGGGCACCGGACTGGGCAAGCCGCTGAAGATCATCAACCACCCGGTGCGCGACCGGATCCCGATCATGATCGCCGCGATCGGCCCGAAGAACGTCGAGCTGGTCGCCGAGATCGCCGAAGCCTGGGAGCCGATCTTCTACCTGCCGGAGCGGGCGGCCGAGGTGTGGGGCGAGCCGCTGGCGGCGGGCAAGGCGAAGCGCGACGCGTCGCTGCCGCCGCTGGACGTGGTCGCCCAGGCGCCGCTGGCCATCGGCGAGGGCCTCGACGACCTGCTGGACTTCGCCCGGCCGCACGTGGCGCTCTACGTCGGCGGGATGGGCGCGAAGGGCAAGAACTTCTACAACAACCTGGCCCGACGCTACGGCTTCGAGGCCGAGGCGGAGCTGATCCAGGACCTCTACCTCAGCGGCAAGAAGGAGGAGGCCGCCGCGGCGGTGCCGCGCGAGCTGCTGGAGAAGACCTCGCTCGTCGGCACGGCGAGCCACGTCAAGGAGCGGCTGGCGGCACTGAAGGAATCGGGCGTCACGACGCTCAACGTGACGCCGCTGGCGGGCGACGCGGCCGGCCGGGCCAAGCTCATCGAACAGGTCAAGCAGCTCGCCACCGACGTGTGAGCCGCAGTGACGGGCGCCTTCAACCGGCCGGTCGAAGGCGCCCGTCACCCGGCTCCCAATCTTGTCAATGGCAAGATGGGAAGCATGAGCACGGAGCGGCCCTACCACCACGGAGATCTCCGGCAGGCCCTGCTGGACACGGCGGTCGAAATGATCGCCGAGCACGGCCCCGCGCAGCTGAGCCTCCGGGATCTGGCCCGGCGCGCCGGCGTTTCGCACGCCGCGCCGCGACACCACTTCAAGGACAAGGCCGGGCTGTTCACCGCCCTGGCCGCGGAGGGCTACCGGCTGCTCGCGGACGCCCTGGCCGACGAGCTGCCACTGATCGAGCTGGGTGCCCGCTACGTCGGCTTCGCGGTGGCGCACCCGTGCCACTTCGAGGTGATGCACCAACCGGACCGGTGCCACCCCGACGACCCCGACCTGCTCGCCGCGAAGGCCCGGGCCTGGGACGCGCTGCGCGCCGGCCTGCCCGCGGCCCTTGATGAGCCCGCGGTCGAGCGGGCTGCGCTGGCGGCGTGGTCCATCGCGCACGGCTTCGCGACGCTCCGCCTGACCGGCAGCCTCCCGGCGGCGGCGCGCGACCGGGATCCGGCCGAGGCGTTCCGCGACATCGCCGGGCTCCTCAACGTCGACCCCGGCTAGCGTTTCCGCAGGTGAATGCCCGTGAGTACTTTGGGCTGCTGGTAGAGGCTGTTTTGGATGTGGTGACGTGCGGATGTGGTAACGCGGGCGTTTTGTACTTGAAGCGGCGCAGCCGCTTAACCCACCCCACACAACCCGCACCGCCGCGGGTTCTCAGAGGCCTTCTCGCGAGGACAGCCCCGACGTGGTGAATTGGCCATTCATGATGTCGGGGATCCCACAGCGAGAAGACCTCTGAGGTTCCGCCACCCACACCGCCACGCAGGACGAGTTTGGAAACAGGCTCTACAGCGACCCAAAGTACTCACGGGTCCTGACCAGGCGACCTAGGCTTCCGCCACCGCTTCGCGGGCGTGCTGCGGCTTCGCCGAGCCGGATTTGTGGGTTTCGCGCAGCAGCAGCACCGAAGCCAGCGTGCACAGGCCCATCAGCAGCAGGTACACCGACACCGACGCCGAGCTTCCGGTGGCCGCCAGCAGGGCGGTCATGATGAACGGCGTTCCGCCACTGACCAGGATCGCCGCCAGCTGGTAGGCCAGCGACGCGCCCGAGTAGCGGACCCGCGGCGCGAACAGCTCGCTCAGGTACGCCGCCAACGGCCCGTAGGTCAGGCTCGACCCGATGCTGCCCACCGTCGCCGCGATCGCCACCCCGGCGATCGACGCGGTGTCGACCAGCCAGAAGAACGGGAACGCCCACAGCGCCAGCAGGCCCGCGCCGACCAGGATCAGCGGGCGCCTCCCCCAGCGGTCCGACAGCGCGCCGCTGGCGAAGATCACGACGATGCCGATCGCGGACGACACCAGCGTCACCGCCAGCAGCGACTGGCGCGGCATGCCCAGCTCCCGGGTTCCGTAGTCGAGCAGGCCCGAGATGCTGATGTAGAAGATCGAGTTGGTGGCGAACAGCAGGCCCGCGCCGAGCAGCACGGTTCGCTTGCTGGTGCGCAGCACCTCCATCAGCGGCGCCTTGACGACCTCCGCGTCCGCCTTCTCCTTGCGATCCTTCAGCTCCTGGAACACCGGGGTGTCCTCGATCTTCATCTGGATGTACAGGACCACCGGCGCCAGCACCGCGCTGGCCAGGAACGGGATCCGCCAGCCCCACGCCTGGAACGCCTCGGGGCTCAGCGCCGCGCCGACCGCCAGGAACGTGACGTTGCCGAGGATCACGCCGAACGGCACGCCCATCTGCCCGAAGGTGCCCGCCATCCCGCGCCGGCCGCTGCCCGCGTTCTCGGTGAGCAGCAGGACGATGCCGCCCCACTGCCCGCCAACCGCGATGCCCTGCAGGAACCGCAGCGTCACCAGCAGGATCGGCGCGAACACGCCGATCGAGTCCGCGCCGGGCAGCACGCCGATCAGGAACGTCGCCGTGCCCATCATGATCAGGCAGGTCACCACGGCCGGCTTGCGGCCGATCTTGTCGCCGAGGTGCCCGAAGATCAGGCCGCCGACGGGCCGGGCGATGAAGCCCGCCCAGAACGTCGCGAACGAGAGCAGGACGCCGATCAGCGGGCTGGCGCCGGGGAAGAACAGGTGACCGAAGACCAGGGCGGCGGCCGTCGCGTAGATGAAGAAGTCGTACCACTCGATGGAGCTGGCGATCAGCGCCGCGATCATCAGCTTCTTGGGGGTTCTGCTGGCGTGCGTCGTCGGGTCACTCGCAGTCATAGACAGACTCCCTTGGCTTGGCGACTGGAGACCAAGATCACTTTCAGACCGACCGGTTGGTACGACTGTGATGTGCGTCTCTGCCCACGTCAAGACCGAATTCACATCCAGACCGAAGCCGTCTCAGTGCCCCATTTGCGCGTTCGGCTGGTCACGACGGAGTAACTCGTCCGGCTTCCCCGCACCCGGATGGGCGGCACTTGATCGCGTCGGCGGGTTCGAGCAGGGGAGACTGTCGGCGTGACTGGATCGACGCTGCTGCACCTGCTGCCGCTGAACACCTTCCACACCGACCGGAACTCCCCCGTCGGATCCGCCAGCCTCGACACCGAGGGCTTCGTGCACTGCTCACCCGACGAGCGCACCGCGCTCGCGGTGGCGAACACTCGATATCTCGAAACGACCGAACCGATGGTGGCGCTGGAGCTGGACCCGGCGAAGCTGTCGGCGCCGGTGCGCTGGGAGGAACCGACCCCGGCGCGCCCCGAGGGCATGCCGGCGGATGCGCTGATGCCGCACGTGTACGGGCCGCTGGAGCGGGAGGCGGTGATCGGCGTCCGCTATGCCCGGCGCGACGCGGCGGGCCGCTTCCTGAGCCTGGAGACGCGCAGCCGGACCGCCGAGGAGTTCGACCTGCTGCCGCACCCGGAGGGCGGCTGGTACCGGCAGACCTGGGCCGGGCCCGTCCAGATCGAGCACAACGGCGGCACGCGGTCGAGCGCGACGATGATCTACTTCCTGCTCCCGCCCGGCCAGCTGTCCGCCTGGCACACGGTCGCCTCCGACGAGCTGTGGCTGTGGCACCGGGGCGGGCCGCTGACGCTGTGCCTGGGCGGGGACGGGCCGCGCCCGGTCGACGAACCCGAGCGGTTGGTGCTCGGCGCCGGCGCCGGTCAGGCCCCGCAGGCCGTGGTCCCGGCCGGCACCTGGCAGTGCGCGAGCGCCGCCGCGACGGTCGAGTCGCTGGTCAGCTGCGTTGTTTCGCCAGGCTTCGACTTCGCCGACTTCCGCGTTCTGTAGGCCGGTCGAAGGAGTGCCGGGGCCCTGGGCGGCGCATCGCGCCGGGGCCGCCGGCCGGTGCCACGTTGCGGCCGCGGATCGCCTCGGCCGACATCCGCAGCATCGCGAGGAACACCGCGAACACGATGGCGAGGGCGTTGCGCCGGGTTCGCGGGCGCACGCCCAGCGCCGCGCGCTGCTGCCGGTACTCGGCGACGAGATTGCCGGTTTCGCGATGTCGGCCGCGAGCGGTTTCACGGCGCGGCACGCCGGAACCGAGCATCTTCCGCTCCACCCAGGACATCGTGATCAGCGATCCGATGATCGCTCCGATGCCGACCGCGGCCGCCAACCCGAAACCTGCCAGCGAATTGATCACCGGCACCACCCCCCACAACGCAGCGGACCACCACTTTCCAGCGACTGTTGCCGTCGACGCGAACCGGCACCGCACCAATGCCGATTCCGCTGTGGCCCTTGGAGATTCACCGTAATTCGGGACGTTCATGACCGCTGGGCGTGAACCGCTCCCCTCGCCCGAACAGGTGAAAAGTGATCAGGTTCGCCGATTTCGCCGGACCACTGGCGCGGCGTGATCGGACGGACAGTTCTTGATCGGGCAAACAGCGCTGAACCGGAGCTACCATCGAATTCGGGTCCGGCAGCTTCCGCGCGACCTGGCGCAGCGCCGGGCAACCCGCCGCGATCGGCGCGCGTGTTCCACAGCAGTCCGGTGTTCGCACCGGAATGGTCGACGGACCGCGATTTCAGGGGAGGTAATCGGGTCGTGAGACGTTACACCGTCCACCTGCTGTTCCATCTGCTTGCGATCGCGGCCGGTGCCGCGTGCGGCATCGCGGGCGGGCTGTGGTGGTTCGGCGACGACCCGAGCAGCCTGTGGCTGGCGGTCGGCGCACTGGCCGTCGGGGTCATCGTGCTGATCCTGGAATCGCTGTACATCAGCGCCGACCAGCCGTCCCCACCGTCCCCACCGCGGCCGCCGCGGCCGCCGCTGGAGTCGCGGCCGCGGATCCCGGTGCCGCCTCGCGAGCACACCCGGCCCGATCTCGAACCCGTGGCGGCCCCGCCGTCGGACACGCTGCTCCAGCCGTCGATGGACGCCGGCAGATCCGTCGACCAGGAGACCAAGACCTCGGCGATCGACGCGCTCGACGAGCAGTGGGGCGCCGACCGATCGACCCGCCAGGTCTGATCCGCGACCGGCCGCACGCAACCTGAACGCACTCCGGAGCGTCCTACGGACGCAAGATCCACAACCAGGAGTGCCACGATGGCTACGCAGGACCATGCAGTCCTCGCCAGGGACGTGCGGCGCAGATTCGGCGCGGTGGAAGCCGTGCGCGGGCTGGATCTCGACGTTCCCTACGGCGAGGTGACCGCGCTCGTCGGACCGAACGGCGCGGGCAAGACGACGTTGCTGTTGATGTTGGCCACCCTGCTGGCGCCCGACTCGGGCGAGCTGCGGGTGGCCGGCCTCGACCCGGTGGCGGATCCGCTGGCGGTGCGCCGCCGGCTCGGCTGGATGCCGGACGCCTTCGGCGTGTACGACCAGCTGACCACCCGCGAGTACCTGGACTTCTTCGCCGCCGCCTACCGGATCCCGCCCGCCGATGCGCGGGCCCGGATGGCCGAGCTGCTCGACCTGGTGCACCTGGCGGAGTTCGCCGACCAGCCGGTGCACGTGCTCTCGCGCGGCCAGAAGCAGCGCCTCGCGGTCGCTCGCGCGCTCGTGCACCGGCCGTCGGTGCTGCTGCTCGACGAGCCCGCGTCGGGCCTCGACCCGCGTTCCCGCGTCGAGCTGCGCGACCTGCTGCGCGCCCAGGCGGCGGAGGGCACCGCGGTGCTGGTGTCGAGCCACATCCTCAGCGAGCTGGCCGAGGTCGCGGACCGGGTCGCGTTCGTCAACGGCGGCCGGACCGCCGGCCAGCACCGGATGGACGAGCTCGATCATCGCGCGGTGTGGCGGGTGCGCGCGCTCTCCGGCGACCTGCCCGCCGCCTTGGATCGGCACGGGGTCGAGCACGCCGCCCACGCCGCCGGGGTCGATGTGCAGGTCGCCTCCGAGCAGGCCGCGGCGGAGCTGCTCGCGCGGCTGGTCACCGACGGCGTGCAGGTGTCCAGCTTCGCCCCGACCGGCAACCACCTGGAGTCCGCCTACCTGGCCTACACCGAGGAGCGCCGATGACCCTCAGCGGCATCAAGATCGTGGCCAAGCAGGAGTTCCGGGTGCGGCTGCGCACCGGCCGGTGGCGGTGGCTGCTGGCCGCGTGGTTCGTCGTCGTCGCGGCCTTCGCCGCCCTGCTCAGGTACGCCTTGGCGATCGAGCGCGCGAATTCCGAGATCGCCAACGAGAACACCGGCATCCCGCTGTTCGGCGGCGTGATGCTGTTCGTGCTCGCGCTGGCGCTGCTGGTAGCACCGGCGCTGACGGCGCAGTCGATCAACGGCGACCGCGAGCGCGGCACCCTCGCCACGGTGCAGGCGACGCCGCTGTCGGCGTGGGAGATCACGCTGGGCAAGTTCGCGGCGGCCTGGATCACCGGGCTGGTCTTCCTCGGGCTGACTCTGCCGTTCGTCGTGTGGGCGCTGTTCGAGGGCGGCGTCGGCCCGTTGCGCGCCCTCGCGGTGCTCGCGATCGTCGCGCTGCTGATCGGCGTAATCTGCGCGATGGCGCAGGGCCTTTCCGCGCTGTTCGCGCGCGGGATCACCTCGACGCTGATGTCCTACCTGCTGGTGTTCGCCCTGACCGTGGGCACGGTGATCGTCTTCGGGCTGTCCCTGCCGCTGACGATGAAGGAGCACCACTACACCCCGACCGGCGGCGAGAACGACCTCTACTCCGAGCCCTACACCTACCGGGCGCCGGAGCCGCAGTACGTCTGGTGGCTGATGGCGCCGAACCCGTTCGTCGTGCTGGGCGACGCCGCGCCGGCCCCGCCGAGCCGGATCAACCCGCGGACCGGCGAGGAAGAACCGGTCATCGAGATGGATCCGCTCAGCACCATCGGCATGATGGCGCGCTCCATGCGGATGGATCAGCGGGAATACGGCAGGGACGCCCTGGCGGCGAGCCCGGCCGTGTGGCCCTACGGGCTCGGCTTCAACGTGCTGCTCGGGGCCGGGGCGCTGTGGCTGAGCGCGAACCGGCTGCGCACGCCGGTGCGCGGGCTCACCCGCGGCGTGCGGATCGCCTGACCCCGCCTGCCCGCTGAGCCGGGGATCCCCGGCTCAGCGGATCGGCAGCAGCACGCCGTGCTCGGATTCCGGGCGCGGGCCCAGGATCCGGCGCTCGGCCCCAGTGATCGCGACGTCGTTGATGCTGGCCTCGCGGCGGCTCATCAGCCCGTCCTCGGTGAACTCCCAGAGCTCGTTGCCGTAGCTGCGCCAGCACTGCCCGGCGGCGTCGCGGCACTCGTACTGGAAGCGGACCGCGATGCGGTTGCCGCGGAAGCCCCACAGTTCCTTGCGCAGCGCGTAATCCAGCTCGCGCGCCCACTTCTCGCGCAGGAAGACCACGATCTCGTCCCGGCCGGTGACGAACCGGTCCCTGTTTCGCCACACCGAATCCGGCGTGTAGGCCAGCGCGACGCGTTCGGGATCGCGGGTGTTCCAGGCGTCTTCGGCGGCCTGCACCTTCTGGGCCGCGGTCTGCTCGTCGAACGGCGGATAGGGCGGACGCGACATCTCTCGTGACTCCCAACTGGAGAACGGTCGCTCTCCGCGACGCCCGCTAGAGTAGAGAACGACCGTTCTCCCGACAACCCCGGAGTGTTTCGCGTGCAGCGCCACGAGGCCGAGTCGAAGCTGCTGGACACCGCCGAAGCCCTGTTCTACGAACGCGGCATCCAGGCCGTCGGCATGGCCGAACTGCGCACCGCGTCCGGAGTGTCGCTCAAGCGCTTCTACCAGTGCTTCACATCCAAGGACGAGCTGGTCGAGGCGTACCTGCGCCGCCGCGACGAGCGCTGGCGCAGCGCGCTGTCCACATACGTCGCACGAGATGACCGCAGTCCCGAGCAGGCCGTCCTCGCGGTTTGCGACTGGCCGCACGACTGGTTCGCCGAGCCCGGCTTCCGCGGCTGCGCGTTCCTCAACTCCTTCGGCGAGCTCGGCGGCAGCTCGCCGGCAGCCGCCGCGGCGGCGCGCGATCACAAGGACGAACTGCGGCACTACCTGCGGAAACTGGTCGGCGAATTGGACGTCGCCGACCCCGACCAGCTCGCCGAGCAGCTGCTCGTCCTGGTCGACGGCGCGACCGCCACGGCCGCCGTCGGCGGAGACCCCGGCCCGGCCCGCAGCGCTCGCGCCGCCGCGGCCGCGCTGATCACGGCCGCCTCACGATGCGCTGGATCATCTTGCCCGAAGTGACTTAAGACACAATCCTGTCTTCAGGTACGCCGATGCGGCGCGAGCGGGCCGACGGTCCGCCCGGCACCTGGGTGAGGAGGGCCACCCATGTCAATCATGCGTGTCAAGTCGGTCGAACAATCCATCCGAGATGCCGAGGCCCCGGAATTCCGCCTGCGTCGCGTACTGCGTGCGGTGGACCTGCTGGGCATCGGCATCGGCGCGATCATCGGAACCGGCATCTTCGTGCTCACCGGCGTCGCCGCGGCCACCGATGCCGGGCCGGGCATCGCGATCTCGTTCGTCTTCTCCGGAATAGCGTGCGGGCTGGCCGCGCTGTGCTACGCCGAGTTCGCCTCGGTCGTGCCGGTGGCCGGCTCGGCGTACACGTTCTCCTACGCGTCGATGGGCGAGTTCCTGGCCTGGATCATCGGCTGGGACCTGATGCTGGAGTTCATCCTCGGCGCTTCCACGGTGTCCGTCGGCTGGTCCAGGTACTTCGTCGCGGCGTTCGAGTCGATCGGCCTGGGGCTGCCGGAGGCGTTGACCGCCGCCCCGGGCGCCGGCGGCGTGGTCAACCTGCCCGCCGCGATCATCGCCCTGATCCTGACCGTCGTCCTGGTGGTCGGCATCCGGCTCAGCGCCGCGGTGACCAACGTGGTCGTGGCGATCAAGCTCGTCGTGGTGCTGTTCTTCATCATCTTCGGCGCGTTCTTCATCAAGGCCGCCAACTGGACCCCGTTCATCCCGCCGCACCAGCCGCCGGAGCCCGGCGCCGTGGCGGCACCGCTGGACGAACCGCTGGTCAACGCGTTCTTCGGGCAGACCGGGTCGTTCGGGCTGAGCGGCCTGGTGGCGGGCGCGGCGCTGGTGTTCTTCGCCTACATCGGCTTCGACATCGTCGCCAGCGGCGCGGAGGAGACCCGCAAGCCGCAGCGCGACATGCCGATCGGCATCCTCGGTTCGCTGGCCGTCTGCTCGATCCTGTACGTGCTGGTGTCGCTGGTGATGACCGGCGTCGTCAAGTACGACCAGCTGGACACCGCGGCGCCGATGGCCACCGCGTTCCAGGCGATCGGCGCGCCGTGGGCGGCCGGACTCGTCTCGCTCGGCGCGATCGCCGGCCTGACCACGGTGATCCTGATCCTGATGCTGGGTCAGGCGCGGGTTGGATTCGCGATGAGCCGGGACGGCCTGCTGCCGGTGTGGTTCGCCAAGGTGCACCCGAAGTTCCGCACGCCGTACCGGATCACGGTGATCACCGGGATCGTGGTGGCGGCCATCGCCTCGCTGACGCCGATCAACGTGCTCGCCGAGATGACCAACATCGGCACCCTGTTCGCGTTCGTGCTGGTGTCCATCGGCGTCCTGGTGCTGCGCCGCACCCGGCCGGACCTGCCGCGGTCCTTCCGGGTGCCGTGGGTGCCGGTGATCCCGATCCTGGCCGCGGCGGCGTGCCTGTACCTGATGCTCAACCTGGTGGGCTGGACGTGGATCCGGTTCGGCATCTGGATGCTGATCGGCCTCGTCGTCTACTTCGTGTTCAGCAGGAGGCACAGCCGGCTCGGCAAGGGCGAGAGCATCGAGAAGGGCGCCGGGGAGAGCTGAAGCTCGTGAGCGATGATTCCGGTTCTTACCGGAACCATCGCTCACGAACCTCCTCAGCCGAGCCGTTCGTCCACGTAGCACCAGGTCCAGGACTCACCCGGTTCGAAGGAGCGCACCACCGGGTGGGCGGTCTGGTGGAAGTGGGCGGTGGCGTGCCGGTTCGGGCTGGAGTCGCAGCACCCCACGTGCCCGCACTGCGTGCAGATCCGCAGGTGCGCCCAAACGTGCTGGCCAGCGGCGAGGCAGTCCTCGCAGCCGTCCTCGCGGCTGGGCTTCGGAGCGAGGTCTGCCGCCTCCTGCAGGTGCGCACAACTCATCGGAACCTCCATGTGTCGAGCGGGGAGTCTTCGGCTCGAACGACAATGTGCTCTCGAACGTAAGCCACCGGCTGCGGCCTCCGCAGGCGTTGACCCGGAGAGAGCATGCACGACCTACCCGCGTTGATGGCCCTGCTCGCCGGGGCGCTCGCCGTGACCGCAGTCGCCCGCCGGACCGGGATTTCCGCTCCGCTGGCGCTCGTCGTGGTGGGCCTGGCCGTGTCGTCGATCCCCGGCGTGCCGGACTACACGATCGACCCGAACGTGGTGCTGCTGGTGATCCTGCCGCCGCTGCTGTACTCGGCGGCGCTGAACAGCTCCACCATCGGGATCCGCGCCAACCTGCGGCCGATCGGGCTGCTCGCGTTCGGGCTGGTGCTGTTCAGCACCGCGGTCGCCGGGCTACTCGCGTGGTGGCTGGTGCCGGGCATGCCGCTGAGCGTGGCGCTGGTGCTCGGCGCCGTCATCGCGCCGCCGGACGCGGTCGCGGCCACCTCGATCGGCCGCCGGCTGGGACTGCCGCGCAAGATCATGACGGTGCTCAGCGGCGAGAGCCTGGTCAACGACGCCACCGCGCTGACCGCCTACCGGGTGGCCGTGGCCGCCGCGATCGGCACCGGCTACTCGCTGCTGGCCGGCGTCGGCATGTTCCTGCTGGCCGCGGTCGGCGGCGTGGTGATCGGCTACGCCATCGGCTGGGTCGTGCACCGGGTCCGGCGGCTGCTGCGCGACGACATGCTGGAAAGCGCGGTCGGGCTGATCGTGCCGTTCTTCGCCTACCTGATCGCCGAGGAGGTGCACGCCTCCGGCGTGCTGGCCGTCGTGGTGGCCGGGCTGTACCTGGGGCACCGCGCGCCGTCCGGCAGCGCGGCGACGCGGTTGCAGGACCGGGCGGTGTGGAACGCGGCGGACACACTGCTGGAAGCGGTCGTGTTCGCGTTGATCGGCCTGCAGCTGCGCAGCGTCGCGGAAAGCGTGTCGACCGACTTCGGGCCGCTGGTCGTCGCCGGGCTCGCGCTCACCGCCGGGATGGTGCTCGCCCGCGGCGCGTGGGTCTTCCTGGTGATGTACCTGCCGGAACTCGTCCGGCGCCGCAGCCCGGACTGGCGGCACAAGGTGATCGTGTCGTGGGCGGGGATGCGGGGCGTGGTGTCGCTGGCCGCCGCCTCCGCGATCCCCACCGCGACGCTGACCGGTGCGCCGTTCCCGCACCGCGACGAGGTCCTGTTCCTGACCTTCTTCGTGACGCTGGCGACGCTGCTGCTGCACGGCACCACGCTGCCCTGGCTCATCGGATTGCTCGGCGTGCGGGGAACCGAGGACTACACCGACGCGCTCGCCGAAGCCGAAGCCCAGCACAACGCCGCCCGCGCCGCGCGGGCGCGGCTCGACGAGCTCACCGCGGAAGCGGAGCCGCCAGGCGACGTGGCGGAACGACTGCGCCGCGCTGCGCAGCAGCGCAGCAACCAGGCGTGGGAACGGCTGGGCCGATCCGCCGACGAAGCCGGCGAGAGCCCGACGGCGGCGTACCGCCGCCTGCGCGGCGAGATGCTGGCCGCGGAGCGGGCGGTGTTCGTGCAGTTCCGCGACGACCGGCGCATCGACGACGAAGTGCTGCGCCGCGTCATGCACCAGCTCGACCTGGAAGAGCTCTGGCTCTCGCGCGACTGAAATTTGTATTTGGGTCGTTTTGCGTAGCAGCGCGGGTAGCGGAACCTCAGAGGCCGCCTCGACTGCGGGATCCCCGACTTGAGTACGTCCAATACGCGGCATCGGGGCTGTCCTCGCGAGACGACCTCTGAGAACCCGCGGCGGTGCGAGTTGCGAGCGTGGCGAAAGAGAAAGCGGCTACGCCGCTTGCCTGACGTCCGGGCTGGGAACTTCCTGGTTGTGGCCGCCTACGCCAGGAAGCCGAGCTGGGAGGAGAGTTCCTTGGCGGCGATGCGCATCGCGCCGACGACCTCGCGCATTCGCTTGCGGGAGAAGCGGTACGACGGGCCCGAGGCGCTCAGCGCCGCTATCACGTCGCCCTCGTGGTTGTAGACGGCGACCGCCGCCGCGTTGAGCCCGAGTTCCAGTTCTTCGTAGCTCGTCGCGTATCCGTCGCGGACGATCAGCTCGAAGTCCTTGCGCAGCTCGCCGGCGTTGGTGACCGTTCGGGTCGTGTAGCGCTCCAGCTGCCGGACGAGCACCTCGTCCTGGTCCTCCCGCGGCGCGTGCGCTAGCAGCACCTTGCCGCTGGACGTGGCGTGCAGCGGAGTGCGCTGGCCGACCCAGTTGTGCGCCGTGACGGCCGCCGTGCCTCGGGCCTGGCTGATGTTGATCGCGACGTCGTTGTCCCGGATCGCGATGTTGACCGTCTCGCCCAGGTCGGCGGCCAGCGATTCGCAGAACGGCCGGCCCAGGCGAGGCAGGTCCATCCGCTCGGTCGCCGCGCCCGCCAGCCGCACGATGCCGAAGCCGATCGCGTACTTGCCGCGCTCCCCCAGCTGTTCCACCAGGCCTCGCGCTTCCAGCACGCTGACCAGCCGGGAGGCCGTCGACTTGTGCACTCCCAGCTCCCCGGCGATCTCGGTGATGCCGGCTTCTCCGTTGCGCGCCAGCAGTTCCAAGACGGTCACAGCCCGATCGACGGACTGCACCAGAGCGCCAGAACTCCTTCCGCGTGCTTCAGCTGCGCTACCCACCGGTCAACCGTATCCGCTCGAGGTACACATCCCGGAACCATCCGTTGTCCCTCTTGACGTTGTCGCAACAAAAGGGTCAGATTTGTTGCGAATACTACGCTCTGTTCCTCATTGTGCAACGGAGGTCGGCTTGTTGTCATTCACCGCGTCCGCCGCACCGGCCGTGATCGAGGCATGAAGACGGTCGTCGTCGTCGGCTCGTCGGTGGCGGGCTGGCGGGCCGCGCAGGAGCTGCGCGAGCAGGGCTTCGACGGCCGGCTGGTGATCGTCGGCGCGGAGCGGCACCGACCCTACGACCGGCCGCCGCTGTCCAAGGAATTCCTGGCCGGGAAGCTGCAACCGGACGAGCTCGCGCTGGGCAGCGAGCAGGAAGAGGCCGACCTCGCCGCGGAGTGGCGGCTGGGCGTCCCGGCGTCGCGGCTGGACACCAAGCGCGGCGCGGTGCTGCTCGCCGACGGCAGCGAGGTCCGCGCCGACGGCGTCGTGCTGGCCACCGGATCGGCCCGGCTGAGCCTGCCCGGCATCCCGGAAGCTCCCGGCAGCCACCGGCTGCGGAACGTCGACGACGCGTTGGCGCTGCGCGGCGAGATCCGCGCCGGCGCCCGGGTGGCGGTCGTCGGCGGCGGGCTGATCGGCACCGAGATCGCCTCGACGTGCCGATCGCTGGGCGCCGAGGTGACGCTCGTCGACGCCCAGCACCTGCCGCTGGCGCGCACCCTGGGCATCGAGCTGGCGCCGTTGTGCTTCGCGCAGCACGAGGATCACGGCGTGCGGGTGCGGTGCGGGACGCCCGCGGAGCGCGTACTCGCGGACGACCGGGTCACCGGCGTGGAACTCGCCGACGGCCGGGTGATCCCGGCCGACGCGGTGGTCGTCGAAGTCGGCGCGGAGCCCGCCACCCGGTGGCTGCGCGGATCGGGGCTGAAGCTCCGCGACGGCGTCGTGACTGACTCCGGGTGCATGACCGCGCTGCCGAACGTGGTGGCGGTCGGCGACATCGCGCGCTATCAGCCGGCGCACCGGTCGCGCACGGTGCGCAGCGACCACTGGTCGACGGCGATGAACCAGCCGCCGGTCGCGGTGCGCAACCTGCTCGCCGGGCGCACCGTGGCGGCCTACACGGGCGTGCCGCACTTCTGGTCGCAGCAGTACGGTTCGACGCTGCAGTTCGCCGGGTACGCCGGGCCGAAGGACCGGATCGCGGTGGTGGACGGCTCGCTGAAGGCCCGCCGGTTCGTCGCGACCTACCAGCGCGGCGGCCGGACGGTCGCGGTGTTCGCGATGAACAGCCCCAAGCAGTTCGCCACCCACCGCCGCCGCCTCGTCACGTCCCTGACGGCTCCGGCAGCGCCCAGCGCGATGAGGTGAACGGCCCGTTCACTCCGCCTATGCGGGCGAACAGGCCGTTCGCTTCAGCGCGGATCAGCCGGCGGTGAACTCCTGCATCGCGTCGAGGAGCAGATCCGCCAGGTAGTCCGCGAAGGAATTGCGGACGAGGATCCGGTAGGCGGGTTCCGGGTCCAGCTGCCAGAGGATCGCCTGGGTTCTGCCCAGGAGGGTTTGGGCGCAGTGGCCCGGCGTGAAGGATCTCGGATGCAGGTCCAGGGAGCAGATCTTCTCCAGCACCTCGCGGGACAGCGGGCCGGAAAGGCGGAGCGCCGTGCGGTTCGCGGATACGTCCACTGTGGATCCCAGCGAGTCCGCGAGGGCGTGGCGGACGGAGGTGACCAGCTCGGCCGCGTGGCCGTCCGGGGCCACCAGGAGCCACTCGTCCGGGCCCAGCCAGAGGGCCGCGGTGTTCTCGTCGCCCGAGACCAGGTTCGGTTCGTGGTGCGGCAGCGCCAGATCCAGCGCGTGCTCGACGCGCGCCACCGCCGGGCTGCCCGGGTGCACCCGCAGGTTCACCTGGGTCAGGAACGGTTCCTCCGCCAGCCGCAACCGGTCGGTGCCGTTCGCGGCGAATTCCGCCGCGCGACCGGCGAGCGGGCTGCGGCGCAGGGACAGGGCGTCGACCCGTGGTCCGGCGGGGCTAACGACCGTCACGGCGGGCTCCTTCGACGTCGTAGAACAGCGGTTTGGTCACCTCGACCGGGATCGACCGGCCGTCGATCGGCACGTGCAGCACCTCGCCGATGCGCTGGTTTCCGTTGCGCACCAACGCCATCGCGAACGTGCGGTCCAGGATCGCGCTGCGGTAGCTGGAGGTGACGTGCCCGAGCATCGGCACCGGCGGCTGCAGCGGAGTGTCAGGCTCCACCAGGTGCGCACCCTCCGGCAGGAGCTCCGCCGGATCAAGCGGCAGCAGCCCGACCAGCTGCTTGCGGTCGGCTCGCGCGGTATCCGGGCGGGCGAACGAGCGCTTGCCGACGAAGTCCTTTCGCTTCGACACCACCCAGTCCATGCCGAGGTCGTGCGGCGTCACGGTGCCGTCGGTGTCCTGCCCGACGATCACGAAGCCCTTCTCCGCCCGCAGCACGTGCATGGTCTCGGTGCCGTAGGGCGTGATGCCGAAGTCCTGGCCCGCCTCGTGCACCGCCTCCCACACCGCCAGGCCGTACCAGGCTGCCACGTTGATCTCGAACGCCAGCTCGCCGGAGAACGAGATTCGGCTGATCCGGGCCGGAATTCCGTTGCCCAGCACGGTTTCCCGGAACTCCATGAACTCGAAGGCCGCGGCCGAGACGTCCAGGCCTGGCGCCACGCGGGCCACCACCTCACGGGAGTCCGGGCCGACCACCGCCACCGCCGCCCATTGCTCGGTCACCGACGTGCAGTGCACCGCCAGGTGCGGCCACTCGGTCTGCAGCCACTCCTCCAGCCACTCCAGCACCACCGCGGCGTTGCCGGTCGTGGTGCTCATCAGGTAGCGGTCCTCGGCCAGCCGCATCGACACGCCGTCGTCGAAGACCATGCCGTCCGCCGTGCACATGACGCCGTAGCGGGCCTTGCCGACCGGGAGCTTCGCGAAGGCGTTGGTGTAGATCCGGTTCAGGAACTCCGGCGCGTCCGGCCCGACGATCTCGATCTTGCCCAGCGTCGTCGCGTCCTGCATCGCCACGCCGGTGCGCGCCGCCAGGCATTCGCGCCGCACCGCGGCGGCCATGTCCTCGCCCGGACGCGGGTAGTACCAGGGCCGCTTCCACTGGCCGACGTTCTCGAACTCCGCGCCGTGCGCCACGTGCCAGGAGTGCATCGGCGTGGTTCGCACCGGGTCGTGCAGCGCGCCACGGTCGCGCCCGGCCAGCAGTGCGAACGACACCGGCGTGTAGGGCGGCCGGAACGTCGTGGTGCCGACGTCGCCCGGCGATTCGGCCAGCAGCGCGTCGGCGATCACGCCGATGGCGTTCACGCCGGAGGTCTTGCCCTGGTCGCTTCCGGTGCCGATCGTGGTGTAGCGCTTGACGTGCTCGACCGAGCGCATCCCGGTGCCGACCGCGCGCCACACGTCGGCGACCGTGGAATCCCGTTGCAGGTCGACGAAGTGCTCCGTCCACCGCGCCGGGTCGCCGGACTCGCCGGGCACCAGCCACAGCGGGCGCGGCTGCGCGACCGGCCGGTCGCCGGTCACCGGCGGGACGGGCGGCGCGGCGACCCGGAAGCCGCTCGCGGTCGCCGCCTCGGCCCCGGCCGAGAGGCCCTGGGCGAGGCAGCCCGCGAGGTCGTAGGTGCCGCGCGCGGCCCCGATCACCTTGGGCAGCCCGGGTTTCTGCTCCGGCACGAACCCGGCCACCAGCTGGTCCCAGCGCACCGCGCCGCCCGCCTGGCTGAACAGGTGCACTGCCGGGCTCCAGCCGCCGCACACCGCCAACAGGTCGCAACCGACGTCCACCGGTGTGCCTGCGAGCAGCCCCGCGCCGTCGATCTCGGCGATCCGCGCGGACGACACCCGCCAGTCCCCCGCCGTGCCGATCACGGCGGAGCCGGTGAACACCTGGGCACCGATCGACCGGGCCTGCTCGACGAGCCGTTGCGGCGGCTCGGGCCGGGTGTCGACGACCGCGCGGACGCGCGCGCCCGCGGCGGCCAGGTCGAGCGCCGCCAGGTAGGCGCTGTCGGACGTGGTGACCACGACGGCCTCCCGGCCGGGCAACACCGCGAAGCGCTTGAGGTAGCTGCGCACCGCAGAAGCGAGCATGATGCCGGGCCGGTCGTTGTCGGCGAAGACCATCGGCCGCTCGTGCGCGCCGGTGGCCAGCACCACC
The DNA here is from genome assembly GCF_040655595.1 of Saccharopolyspora sp. NPDC050389. Classification (NCBI taxonomy): domain Bacteria; kingdom Bacillati; phylum Actinomycetota; class Actinomycetes; order Pseudonocardiales; family Pseudonocardiaceae; genus Saccharopolyspora; species Saccharopolyspora sp. NPDC050389. The sequence continues at coordinate 102,647 of NZ_JBFAKG010000019.1, read as the reverse complement.
CGCTGAGCGCGCACGTGCCACAGCCGCTGACGGTTGCCCCGGCGCTCGGCGATGAGCAGGTAGTTGTGGTCGTAGTGGCCCACGGCGGTGGCGCGGGTCAGCACCCGGACCTCCGGGAGGCCGACCAATTCCCTTGCCGCGCGGGAGATCCACTCGGCGGCGGGCCGGCCGTCGATGTGCTCGCCGCCGTCCAGCAGCGACCCGCCGAGCTCGCGGCCCTGCTCCACCAGCACCACCCGGGCGCCGCTGCGCCCGGCCGCCGACGCGGCGGCGATCCCGGCGGGGCCGGCGCCGACCACGACGACGTCGGCGTGCACGTACTTCTTGTCGTAGACCGCGGGATCCGGCGCGTTGCTGAGCCAGCCGACGCCCGAGAGGCTCGCGACCTGCAAGCCGTCGCGGAGCTCCAGCCGCGTGGCGGGCACCAGCGGCTCCGGGCCGCCGTCGAGCACCTGCACCAGCGCGTTCGGTTCGGTGCAGTCGGCGGTGACGATGCCGCGCGGCCGATCCCGGTAGATCGACGGGCCCACCTCGATCCGGCCGTTCGCGAGCAGCGCCGAGGCGAGCGTGTCACCGGGATGCCCGGCGAACTCCATGCCGTCGAAGGTGAACCGCAGCGTTCGGGCCCGGTCGATGCGACCACCTTCAGCGAGGCGTGTCATGGCGCCACCTTTCCGGGCATCTCCGGGTGCATCTCGTTGGTCGCGGTGTCGCGGACGACGTTGAACCAGCGCCGGCAGCCCGCGGCGTGCGTCCAGCGCTCGTGGAACAACCCGCGCGGGTTGTCGCGCACGAACAGGTACTCGGCCCAGGCAGCGTCGTCGATGTCGGCGGGGCTCTCGGGGTAGTCGACGTGGGCCTGACCGCCATAGTGGAACTCGGTCTCGTCCCGATCGCCGCACCAGGGGCAGTGGATCAGAAGCATTGGGGCTCCAAACCAATCAAGCTTTTGTCTTTGAAGCGGCGCAGCCGCTTAGCCCACCCACGCCACCTGCACCGCCGCGGGTTCACGGTGCCCACCCCTCCGGGGTTCTCCCAGCGAGGACAGCCCCGACGTGGTGAATTGGCATTCATGATGTCGGGGATCCCACAGCGAGAAGACCGCGGTGACTCCCGCAGGGGGCCGCCACCCGCACCGCCACGCAAAACGAGCCTGGAAATCCTCCTTAGTGGGCGACGGCGGCCGCGCCGTGTTCGTCGATCAGGGCTCCGGTGCGGAACCGGTCGAGCCCGTAGGGCTCGTTGAGCGGATGCGGGCGCCCGGTGGCGATGGTGTGCGCGTACACCCAGCCCACGCCGGGCGTGGCCTTGAAACCGCCGGTTCCCCAGCCGCAATTGAGGTAGAGGTTCTCGAACGGCGTCGGCCCGATGATCGGCGAGGCGTCCGGCGTGACGTCGACCGTGCCAGCCCAGGTCCGGATCACGTGGGCCCGCGCGAAGATCGGGAACAGCTCCAGCGCCGCGGCCATCTGGCGTTCGATCACGTGCACCGATCCGCGCTGGCCGTAACCGTTGTAGGAGTCGATGCCCGCGCCCAGCACCAGTTCGCCCTTGTGCGCCTGGCTGCAGTAGACGTGCACATGGTTGGACATGACGACGCACGGGTGGATCGGCTCCAGCAGCTCGGACACCAGCGCCTGCAACGGATGGCTCTGCAGCGGCACCCGCAGCCCGAGCGTGTCGGTCAGCAGCGTCGTCCGGCCGGCCGCCGCGAGCGCCACGCGCCCCGCGCCGATCGGGCCGAGCGACGTCCGCACGCCGGTCACCCGGTCGCCGTCGGTCTCGAATCCCGTTACCTCGCAACCCTGAATCAGGTCCACGCCCATTTCGTCGGCCTTGCGGGCGAACGCCCACGCCACGTGGTCGTGCTTGGCGATCCCGCCGCGCCGCTGCAGCGTCGCGCCCAGCACCGGGTACCGGATGTCTTCGGAGAGGTTCAGGATCGGGCACAGCTCCGCGATCTCGGCGGGCTCCACCCATTCCGCGTCGACGCCGTTGAGCCGGTTGGCGAACACCCGCCGCCGCGAATCCCGGACCTCCTGCTCGGTGTGCGCGAGGTTGAGCACGCCGCGCTGGCTGAACAGGAAGTCGTACTCCAGCTCGGCGGGCAGCTGCTCCCACAGGTCCAGCGCGTGGTTGTAGAGCGCCGCGCTGGCGTCGAAGAGGTAGTTGGAGCGGATGATCGTGGTGTTGCGCGCCATGTTGCCGCCGGCCAGCCAGCCACGTTCGAGCACCGCGACGTCGGTGATGCCGTGGTTGCGCGCCAGGTAGTAGGCCGTCGCCAGGCCGTGGCCGCCGGAGCCGACGATCACCACCTCGTAGTGCCGTTTGGGTTCCGGGGTGCGCCACAGCCGCGGCGGCGGCTCGGGCAGCAGGGGACGTGACACCGCAGCCTCCCGCAGAAACATGTTCTACCAGGTGGAATGGCATGGGTAGATGTAATCGACAACTGATATACCAGTCTTGCGGGTAGGCTACGAGACGTGTCCGCAGCCGTCAATTCCCGATCCGGCGATCCGCCCTCCCAAGCCGAACGCGCGTACCTGACGCTGCGCGACCTGATCCTGACCCTGCAGCTGCCGCCCGGCGCGCCGGTGCAGGAGGAGCCGCTGACCACCGAGCTCGGCATCGGCCGCACCCCGTTCCGGGAGGCCGTCAAGCGGCTGGAATCCGAGTCGCTGGTGGCGATCTACCCGCGCCGCGGCAGCTTCGTCACCGAGGTCAACATCACCGACCACGCGCTGATCGCCGACGTGCGCCGCCGCCTGGAGGGGCACGCCGCCCGCCGCGCCGCCGAGCACGCGACCGAGGCCGAGCGGGCCGAGCTAGCCGGACTGCGGGAACTGGCCGAGGACCTGGGCGGCGACCAGTCGGTGATCATCGACGTCGACGCGCGGGTGCACCGCACGATCTACCGCTGCACCCACAACCGCTACCTTGAAGGCACCCTCGGCCAGTACTACAACCTGGCGCTGCGGATCTGGCACCTGTTCTTCGACCGGCTGCCGAACGTCTCCGAGCACGTCGGGGAGCACGCGGAACTGCTCAAGGCGGTCATCGCGGGCGACGCCGACAACGCGGACCGGATCGCCGTCGTCCACGTCGATCACTTCGAGCGGGCCATCCGCCAGGCGATCTGAGATTCCCTTTGCCCGCAACGAGATCCGCGTTGATCCGTTCGGGTTCGCCGCCACCCGGACGGGCGCGCCGGGGCGCACCGCGCGTGGCCGCCGGGCAGTCTCCGGCCCTCGATCGGCCGACACCGAAATTGACTTACGCGCGTCCTTGACGCGGCCCATGGTCAAAGCGCACTGTTGCGATACACGCGGAGTGTTGTCGTAGACGCAACAAGGCGGCAGCGATGGATTCGAGCGCCCAAGTCCTCGTCGTCGGGGCCGGCATCGTGGGGTGCAGCACCGCATACCACTTGGCGCGCCTCGGGATCAGCGACGTCCTCGTGGTGGAGCAGGGGCCGTTGTTCGCCACCGGCGGCTCCAGCTCCCACGCGCCCGGCCTGGTCTTCCAGACCAACCCGTCGGAGACGATGAGCCGCTTGGCCGCCGACACCGTCCGGTGCTACGCCGGGCTGGAGCTCGACGGGCTGCCCTGCTTCCACCAGGTCGGCGGGATCGAGGTCGCCGTGACGCCGGAGCGCTGGGTGGATCTCAAGCGCAAGCTCGGATTGGCCACCGCGTGGGGCATCCGGGGCGAACTGCTCGACCCGCGGCAGGTGCACGACCGCATCCCGCAGATCGACCCGGCGCGCATCCACGGCGGCCTGCACGTGCCCACCGACGGCATCGCCAAGCCGGTCCGCGCCGCGGAAGCGATGGCGCGCGAGGCGAAGCGGCTCGGCGTGCGGTTCGCCGTCGGCACCGAGGTGATCGGCTTCGACGTGCGCGACGGGTGCGTCCGCACCGTGCACACCTCGAACGGCGACGTGGCGGTGCAGACCGTGTTGTGCTGCGCGGGAATCTGGGGCCCGAAGATCGGCCAGCTGGCCGGGGTGTCGATCCCGGTGCAGCCGCTGGCGCACCAGTACGCCGTGACCAGCCCGGTGCCGGGCCTGGAGCCGGACGGCGAGGTCCGGCAGCCGATCCTGCGGCACCAGGACAGCTCCATGTACTTCCGGCAGATCCACGACCGCTACGGCGTCGGCTCCTACCAGCACCGCGCGATTCCGGTGCACAGCGACGACCTGCTGCCCACCGCCGCGCCGGGCGCGGGCGCCGAGGCGCCCTCGGAGGGCGGCGGCTGGAAGGGCATGGCGTCGGTTCAGCCGTTCACGCCCGAGGACTTCGCCGGGCCGTGGGCGGACGCCCGCGAGCTGCTGCCCGCGCTGCGCCGCACCGAGATCACCGAGGGCATGAACGGCCTTTTCCTGTTCACCGCCGACGGCATGCCGGTGCTCGGCCCGTCCAACGAGGTCGGCAACTTCTGGGTCGCCGAGGCCGTCTGGATCACCCACGCCGCCGGGGTCGGCCGGGCGATGGCGCAGTGGCTGGCCGGCGAGGTGCCCGACATCGACCTGCGGCAGGCCGATCTCCGCCGCTTCGAGGAATTCGCGCACAGTCCGTCCTATGTGGGCGAACGCGGCGCGCAGAGCTTCCGCGAGGTCTACGACGTCATCCACCCGCAGCAGCCGCCGGAGCACCCGCGCCCGCTGCGCACCAGCCCGTTCCACGACCGGCAGCGCGAGCTCGGCGCGGTGTTCCTGGAGGCCAACGGCTGGGAGCGGCCGCACTGGTACGAGAGCAACAAGTCCCTGGTCGACGGCCGGGACATCGTCGAGCCTGGGCCGTGGGCAGGGCGCTACTGGTCCCCGATCGTCGGCGCCGAACACCAGGCCACCCGTGAGCGAGTCGCGATGTACGACATGACTTCCCTTCCCCGCGCGGAAGTCTGCGGTCGCGGCGCCCTGGACCTGCTGCAGCGGCTGACCACCAACCAGCTCGACCGCCCACCCGGCTACGTCACCTACACGCTGATGCTGGAGCCCACCGCGGGCATCCGGGCCGACATCACGGTCGCCCGGCTGGCGCGGGACGCCTTCCAGGTCGGCTGCAACGGCCCGCGCGACATCGCCTGGCTGCGCCGCCACGCCGACGAGACCGTGCAGGTCCGCGACATCACCGGCGGCACCTGCTGCATCGGTCTGTGGGGGCCGCGGGCCCGGGACGTGCTCGCCACGCTGGCCGACCGGGACGTCTCGCGCGAGGCCTTCCGGTTCTTCCGCGCGAAGCGGCTGTTCGTCGGCGAGGTACCGGTGCTCGCGCTGCGACTTTCCTATGTGGGCGAACTCGGCTGGGAGCTGTACTGCTCGGCGGAGTTCGGCAGGCGACTGTGGGACCTGCTGGCCGCTGCGGGCGCCGAGCACGGCATCTTCCCCGGCGGCCGCGGCGCGTTCAACGGACTGCGCCTGGAGAAGGGATACCGAGCCTGGGGGGCGGACATGTGGAGCTTGCACGATCCCGATGAAGCGGGCCTGGCCTTCGCGGTGAAGGCCGACAAGGGCGAGTTCGTCGGGCGAGACGCGTTGCTGCGGCGCCGGGAGCAGGCCCCGCGGCGGCGATTGTGCTGTCTGAGGATCGACGACGGCACCGTGTTGATGGGATCCGAGCCGGTGTTCGCCGACGACGCCCCCGTCGGCTTCACGACGAGCGCCGGCTATGGGCACAGCGTCGGAGCGAGCCTCGCCTACGCGTGGCTACCCGCCGACCTGTCCGATCCGGGCACCCCCGTGCGGGTGGCCTACTTCGACCAGCGGCATCCGGCGACGGTCGTCGCTGACCCCGTGTTCGACCCCGAGATGACCAGAATGCGCTGCTGATCAGCGCATTCCCCCACCAGATCTGCACAACGCCCGGCCGTGGCGATCGGCCAGCGGTGTGGGTGCCGCACACCCTGCCACACCCTCGGATTTGAAGGAGCTCGTCGTTGAAATCGCTTTGGTTCTTGCTTTTGAAGCGGCGAAGCCGCTTAGCCCACCCTCGCAGCTCGCGCCGCCGCGGGTTCTCAGGTGGTGTCTCGCGAGGACAGCCCCGGCGTGGTGCATCGGACATACATGAGTCGGGGATCCCACAGCGAGACGCCGCCTGAGGTTCCGCCACCCGCACCGCCAAGCAAAACGACCACGAAACAGTCACGGAGGAACCAGCCATGAGCATCAACCCGAACCCCGGCGTCCTGCTCTACCCGCGCCTGCGCAAGTCGCCGTTCTTCCACGCCTCCCGGCGGCACGGCGTCGGCCTCTACAGCGTGTACAACCACACCTACCACGCCCGCCACTACGGCGACCCGATCGGCGAGTACTGGGCGCTGCTGGAAGGCGTGACGCTGTGGGACGTCGGCGTCGAGCGGCAGGTGGAGATCACCGGACCCGACGCGTTCGAGTTCACCAACATGCTCGTGCCCCGCGACCTGACCAAATGCAAGGTCGGGCAGTGCAAGTACGTGTTCGTCACCGCCGAGGACGGCGGCATCATCAACGACCCGGTGCTGCTGCGGCTCGCCGAGAACCACTTCTGGCTGTCGCTGGCCGACAGCGACGTGCTGCTGTGGGCGAAGGGCCTGGCGCACAACCTGGGGATGGACGTGCAGATCCGGGAGCCGGACGTCGGACCGGTGCAGATCCAGGGGCCGAAGTCGCGGGACGTGATGGTCGACCTCTTCGGCGAGTCCATCCTGGACGTTCCCTACTACTACGCCGTCGACCGCGAGCTCGACGGCATGCGGGTGGTGGTGTCGCGCACCGGCTACACCGCCGAGCTCGGCTACGAGATCTACCTGCACGACGCCAGCCGCGACGGTGTCAAGCTGTGGGACGCGATCTGGGAGGCCGGGAAACCGCACGATCTGAAGGTGATCGGGCCGTGCCACATCCGGCGCATCGAGGCCGGGATCCTGTCCTGGGGCTGCGACATCACCTACGACACCAACCCGTTCGAGGTGGGCTACGGCTTCGAGAAGACCTGGATGGTCGACCTCGACCAGGAGGCCGACTTCATCGGCAAGGCCGCCCTGCGACGGATCAAGGACGAGGGCATCAGCCGCAAGCTCGTCGGCGTGGAGATCGGCGGCCCGAGCGTGGGCTCGTTCAACGACGGCGCGATGATCGACGCCTTCGACGTGCACGACCCGCACGGCCTGCGCATCGGCGAGGTCACCTCGGCCTGCTACTCGCCGCGGCTGGAGCGCAACATCGGCTACGCGATGGTGCCGATCGCCTACCACGGACTGGGCACCGAACTCGTGGTGGACACCCAGCACGGCCCGCAGGAAGCGGTCGTGGTGGAGAAGCCGTTCCTGGATCCCACCAAGGACATCCCCAAAAAACTAGTCCGGACAGCGTGAAGGATTGATCAGGAATGGCCTTCGCAGCGGTGCAAGTAGCGGAACCTCAGACGCCCCCTCGGTCCGGGATCCCCGACTCATGTATGTCCAATACACAGCGCTGGGGCAGGTCCTCCTGGAGGAGCCCTTCGGGGCGGGCACAGCCTGAGAACCCGCGGCGGTGCGAGTTGAGTCCCACACCGCAAGCGGCTGACGCCGCTTCTAAAGACGGCGGACGGAGGTGATCGCGATGGCCGCCAACGTCGAGCAACTGGAGCAGTACCTGATGAACGCCCGGTTCGAGGTGCTGCCGCTGCGCGGCGCGGTGGAGCAGGCCGAACTGCTGCCGCCGGGGACGACCGTGACCATCACCGCCTCCCCGTCGAAGGGCACCGAGGCGACCCTCGACGTTGCCGCCCAGCTGGTGGGCCGCGGCCTGCGCGCGGTGCCGCACCTGGCCGCCCGCTTGATCGCCGACAACGCGCACCTGACCGCGCTGCTGGACCGCGCGGAGGGGCTGGGGTTGTCCGAGGTGTTCGTGGTGGCCGGCGACGCCCCCGAGCCGCGCGGCGACTTCCCGGACGCGTTGGCGCTGCTGCGCGCGATGGACGAGCTGGGCAGGCGGCCCGCGCGAGTGGGCATCACCGGCTACCCCGAGCGGCACGCGTTCATCTCCGACGCCTCGACGATCCGCGCGATGGCCGAGAAGTCCCGCTACGCCGACTACGTCGTCTCGCAGATCTGCTACGACCCGCACACCGTGGCGGCCTGGGTGAAGACCGTGCGGGCCCGCGGCCTGGCGCTGCCGATCCACATCGGGGTGCCGGGCGTGGTGGACGCGCACAAGCTGCTGCGGATCTCGCTGAAGATCGGGCTGGGCGAGTCGATGCGCTTCCTGCGCAAGCAGCACGGCGTGGTGTCGAAGCTGCTCACCCGCTACACCCCCGAGGAACTGTTCGACGAGCTGTCCCCCTACCTCGCCGACCCGGCCCTCGGCATCGCGGGCTGGCACTTCTTCACGTTCAACGAGATCGCGAAGACGCTGCAATGGCGCCACGACCTGGCCGCCAGACTACGGGAGGTCCCAGCATGAGCATTCCGTCCGATTTGGACATCTCCCGGGCCACCGCGCTGCTGCCGCTGGAGGACATCGCGGCGCAGCTGGGCATCGGCGCGCACCTGCTCGAACCCTACGGGCGCAGCGCGGCGAAGATCTCGCTGGACGCGATCGACGAGCTGCCCGAGCGGCCGACCGCGCGCTACGTCGTGGTTTCGGCCATCACGCCCACCCCGCTGGGCGAGGGCAAGACCACCACGACGGTGGGGCTCGGTCAGGCGCTGCGGCATCTCGGCAAGCGGTCCGCGGTGGCGATCCGGCAGCCGTCGATGGGCCCGACGTTCGGCATCAAGGGCGGCGCCGCCGGCGGCGGCTACAGCCAGGTGGTGCCGATGGAGGCGCTGAACCTGCACCTCACCGGCGACATGCACGCGGTCACCGCGGCGCACAACCTGCTGGCCGCGATGCTGGACAACCACCTGGACAAGGGGAATTCGCTGGGCATCGACCCGAACCGGATCACCTGGCGGCGGGTGCTGGACGTCAACGACCGGGACCTGCGCAACATCGTCACGGGCCTGGGCGGCAGGCTCGACGGCACGCCGCGGCAGACCGGTTTCGACATCACGGCGGCCAGCGAGGTGATGGCCGTGCTCGCGCTTTCCACGTCGCTGCAGGACATGCGGCGGCGGCTGGGCCGCATCGTCGTCGGCTACACCCGCGACGGCGAGCCGGTCAGCGCCGAGCAGCTGCGGGCGGCCGGGGCGATGGCGGTGATCATGCGCGAGGCGATCAAGCCGAACCTGATGCAGACCACCGAGAACACGCCGGTGCTGGTGCACGCGGGGCCGTTCGGCAACATCGCGCACGGCAACTCGTCGGTGGTGGCCGACCGCATCGCCAGCCGCTGCGCGGATTACGTGGTCACCGAGGCGGGATTCGGCGCCGACATGGGCGCGGAGCGGTTCTTCAACATCAAGTGCCGCACCTCGGGCCTGCGTCCGGACGCGGCGGTGCTGGTGGCGACGGTGCGCGCGTTGAAGGCGCACTCCGGCCGGTACAAGGTGGTGGCGGGCAAGCCGCTGCCCGCGGCGATGCTGGCGGAGAACCCCGGCGACGTGCTGGCGGGGGCGGCGAACCTGCGGAAGCAGATCGACAACATCCGGCTGCACGGGGTGTCGCCGGTGGTGGCGATCAACGCGTTCCCGACCGACTACTCCAGCGAGCACGAGGCGATCCGCCAGGTCGCCGAGGCGGAAGGAGCGCGCGTCGCGGTCAGCAACCACTTCCTGGAAGGCGGCAAGGGCGCGCTCGAGCTGGCCGAAGCGGTGGTGGCGGCGGCCGAGGAACCGAACGGTTTCCAGCTGCTGTACCCGGATTCGGCGGATCTGCGGGCGAAGATCGAAACGATCGCGACGAAGGTGTACGGAGCGGACGGCGTGTCGTACCTGCCGGCGGCGGCCCGCGCCCTGGACGACTACGAGGCAAACGGCTTCGGGAACCTCCCGGTGTGCATCGCCAAGACTCACCTGTCGCTGAGCTCGGACCCGACGCTGCTCGGAGCCCCGACGGGCTGGACCCTCCCGGTCCGAGAGGTCCGGGCGTCGGTGGGAGCGGGCTTCATCTACCCGATCTGCGGAGAGATGAGGACGATGCCGGGCCTGGGCTCCCACCCGGCGGCGGAGTCGATCGACATCGACGAACACGGCCAGATCATCGGCCTGAACTGAGGCATGCAGGGCTTGTGAGTGAATATCCGGGCTCTAGCCAGGATATTCACTCACGACTCCGCGTCAGGCGTCGAAGCGACCGGACTTGATGCTGCTGATCAGGCCCGCGAAAGCCTTGGATGACAAGACCATGACCGGAGACGATTCGCCGAGCTTGCTGTCACGGACCAAGGCGGTATCCGTCATGTTCGTGGCGATCTCAACGCAATTGCCTGCCTGAGCACTACGGCTGGATTTGCGCCATAAGGGTGTCGGGCTCACGTCTCTCACTCCTTCGAACCGGTGTGCGCATCCGCGATGCTACCCAGCAGGCGCTTGGACTCCTTCGCCGAAAGAGCCTGCGCTTGGAGGGTGCCGAACAACCGCGAAAGCTCCGCCACGTCGCGCAGATCATCGATCACGTGCCCACCGAGCGGGGTGTCGCTGAACGCCACATCGTCGTGCGAGGCGTCCTCGAACCGCAGAACGGTGATCGGACCGACGGCGCCGGCATGAGCACCGGCTTCGAAGGGCAAGACCTGAAGATTGACGCTCGGTCGCTTCGCCGCGGCTGCCAGATGTCGAAGCTGCTCGGCCATAACGGTCCGAGATCCAACAACGCGATGTAGGGCCTCCTCGGCCACCACGGCGTGCAGCGTCAGACCGCCGCCGTCATTCAGCCTCTCCTGCCGCTTGAGGCGGACATCAATCCAGCTCTGGAGTTCCGGCTCGGACAGCTTGAGTCGGCCGACCTCGTGCACCGCTCGCGCGTAGTACTCGGTCTGCAACAGCCCTGGGACCAAACCGAGCTCGAAGTGGAAGATCTCGCTGGCCTCGGCCTCGAATCCGACGAATGGAGCGAGGTACGACGGCAACTTGTAGCTGTGCCACCAGCCGCGCTGACCGCTCTCCCGGCGCAGCTGCTGGAGCTGTTCGACCATCTCCTCCGGAGCGTTGTAGAGCTCCAGCAGCGCATCGAGATCTTTCGAGGACACCCTGGAATGCCCGCGCTCCCAATGCCCGACCGTGGCTCGCGATCGCTCCAGGTGCGCGGCCGCTTCGTCCAGAGACAAGCCCGCGTCAGTCCGCAGCTGCCGGAGCTGGCGCCCCAGATGCACTTGTCGTGCGGTTCCTGCCATGCGCCCAGCTTCGCACGGAAGTGCGAGCGGACAAGATCGCCCGATCAGGCAGTCGACTTGATTACCGGGTAACTATTACCGTCTAACGCATAGTCGCCAGCTCGTAACTCAACGCAGCAGGAATGAGGTCGGCATGACACAGGCATGTCAGCGCTACTACTGGCTTCCCGTGGTCGACGAATCGAGCAGCCACGGGCTGGTCCGCCACGCCTTCGCCGGTCGGTACATCGACGCCGGGGCGAATGGCGAATCGTTCTGCGCCAAGAACTTCGCCCTCGCGAAACCATCCGAAGTGGACTGGATCCAGGCACCGTCCTGCCAGGACTGCAACTCCATGCTGAAGGAGCTCAAAGGATGAACACGCAGATCGTGATCGCTTGGAGCACCATCCTCGGCATCGCAGCTCTTGCGATCCTCGCAGTCTGGATCCTCCGCTACTGGTCACATCGCCCGCAGCATTCCGGCGGCGGCGAAGGTGCCCTGACGGTCCGCTACCTGGCCATGCGAATAGAGGCAGAGACCAGCGGCGGCGGTCGCCACCGGCTACGCGAACCCACCACGACCCGCGAGGCTCCGGCTGACGAACAAACCCGGACCCCCCTGCCACATCCCGAAGACCAAGCGCCTGTGCCTGACGAATGGACGCGTGATCCCACGGCGCTGCACCGCATCCTCACCGGGCTGCGGCGCTGTTAGACCGGCTCGGTGCCGACCTCCCCTCCCCGACCCCCGGCACCGAGTCACCACCGGCCGGGCGGCCCCTCCCTCAAGGCCGCCCGGCCGGGCCCCGGCAGCACGACGTACCGGGAAAATGGCATGCCGAGTTACCTCACACCCGTGCCGGAACAAGCCCTTGCGGGTGTGTCGGTGGTGAGCGGCAGGATCGTCGGCACGACCGAACGGCAACGGGATCGGGTGGCGCATGTCTGCTCTTGAAAGGGTCCAGCAGCAGTTAGCAGATGCCGTCGGCAAGCTCGATGAGGCGGCCACGCACCTCGATGCGGCGTTCACGTCGTGCGAGGAGAGTCAGGCCGCTCTCGGCCTGGCGCTCGACGGCGCGACTGATCAGGAAGCGACCGAGGCACTCGGCTCGCAGGAGACAGCCACCGCTCAAGTCGACGAGGTACGCAGCAAAGTGCAGGCGATCCGCGAGCGGATCATCGCCTACCTGACCAGCATCGGCGCGCTTGCCAGATCGGGTTCTGGCGTCGGGAGCAACCCGCCGGAGCGGGAGCGTCCGGCCGCACTTACGCACCCGCCGAACGCCATCGGCCTCGATGGCTCCGAGTACCCGCCGGAAGCAGCGTGGGCGGTACCGGAGCTTCCACCTAGAGTGCAGAACCAAGGAGACCGCACAGTCGGCAAGGTCAAAATTGGGGACCAACCGATCCCCGGCTCGATCCGGTCAGGCCAGCGCGACATCTGGGCTGATGAGGCTCAGCAACGGCTGAGACGACTCGGCATTAGAACGCCGCCGTTCCTGCGGTTCCACGTCGAGTTGCGGGCGGCTGCGATGCTGATAAGAAGCGGCGTAACCGCGGCCGAGATCGTGATCAACCACGTACCGTGCGGCTACCTGTCAAGGCCACCTGGGTGCCATCAGGTGCTTGAGCCGTTCCTCCCAGAAGGCTCACAGGTGACCGTGATGGGTACTGATAAGAAGGGGCGTCCCTACCGGCGCACGTACACGGGGAAGGCGAAGGCATGACATTGAAGATCGAGCGCGACGACGGCACGCCGCTCGACGCGGCCGACGTGCGCGCGACCCTGACCGCTGAGTCGGAAACCGATCGGAACATCGTGTTCATCTGCTTTAGGACGGATGACAGCGAAGCCCAGGGCAGGGACTTCGAAACCGCCCTCGAAGCTGAGCTCTTGGTCGGATTCCGAGCGGATCGCGGCGTCTGCATGTGGCAGACGTACGGGGACGACGACGCCGTGACGACGGACGGAACGAATGACGAAGCCATCATCTACGGGACACATCAAATCCCGTTCCCCCCTGGCTCGGAGATCGACGCGGCGGCCGTGATCGACGCAGCGGAGGAGTTCGCGTCGACGGGGGCGCGGCCAACATGCGTCACTTGGACCAGCTACCAGGAGTCGATCCCCTTTGAGGACACGGGAATGAGCGGTGAAGCCTTGGACGCGTTGTTCGAAAACTCCGGCAACGCTAGTTCGGCAAGCCCGGACGCGAGCCGCTGAGGACCGCGATTCGCACAGCCAGGCACGAAAAGAGCCCCGCGCCGAACAGGGACGAACCCAAGTCAGCGTGTGGGCGCGTTCGGCTCGGAGCGAAGGCGAGGGTCAGTACCGCTCCGCCGCTGTTCGGTCGCGGGGATCGATCGTGCGGGTGAAGTGCATGCACACCACGGGGGTGGTCTCGTCGACTCGGCGGCCTTCGGTTTCCTCCCAGTACCGGCGGTGGGCGCGGCGCCAGTGGTCGAGGTCGGCGTAGCCCTCGCCTTCGGCCTCGGCGAACTCCCACGGCACCTCGCCGAAGGCCACGGTCGTCACCGCCGTGACCCGGAGCTCGGCCAGGACCGCGCCGTGGTCGTCGAGCAGGGCGAGGCGCTCGCCGGGCGATTCGAGCTCCTCCCCCTCTTCCGCGTACTCGGCCAGCAAGGAGGCAGTGGCGGTCTTGGTGCCCGCCAGGACGAGGGCGTTGAGTTCGCCGCGGAGGCCACCGAGAGTGCCGAGTTCGAGCGTCCGCATCCCGTTCACACGTGGCCACATCCCGCCGACTCTACCGAGGCTCCGGCCGGTTCCACCGCCGTGATCATGTACGCGCCGCGTTCGGCCTGACGGTCAGTCCGACAGCCCGAGGCGCAAGTGCTCGATGTGGTAGACGGCCTCGTCGAGCAGCTGGGCGACGTGGTTGTCGTACAGCGAGTAGACAACGCTGCGGCCGGAGCGGTTTCCGACGACCAGCCCGAGCGAGCGCAGCAGGCGCAGCTGGTGCGATACCGCCGACTGCTCCATGCCCACCGCCTCCGCCAGCTCGCCCACCGCCATCGCGCGCTGGCGCAGCTCGCTGAGGATCAGCAGCCGCGACGGCGTGGCCAGGGCCTGCAGGGTCTCGGCGACCGAGGCGGCCGACGCCGCGTCCAGCCGCGCAGTCGGCGTGACATCGCGCTTGACCACATGACCCATGTACGGGAGTCTAACGTTCTGGGACATATGAACGATTGATCAGACGTTCATGTATTGTGCTCGCCCGGACCGAAACCGACGCCGGAAGGGTGCTCGCGATGACCACCGTCACCGACCGCACGACGACGCCGATACCTGAGCCGCCGAGCACCAGGCGCGGCCTGTTCGCGCTCCCGGAGGCGCGGTGGGCCGCCGCGGCGCTGGTGGCGTTCCTGCTCGGCCTCGCCGTGCAGCTCGCCGGCGGCCCGGCCGGGCTCTACTGGGCGTTGTACCTGGTCAGCTACGCCACCGGCGGCTGGGAGCCGTGCCTGGCCGGGCTGCAGGCGCTGCGCGAGAAGACCCTGGACGTGGACCTGCTGATGATCATCGCGGCCATCGGCGCCGCCGCGATCGGGCAGATCACCGACGGCGCGCTGCTGATCGTCATCTTCGCCACCTCCGGCGCCCTGGAGGCCTACGCCACCGCCCGCACCGAGGACTCGGTGCGCAGCCTGCTCGACCTCGCGCCGGAGACCGCGGTGCGGGTGCGCGACGGCGTCGAGGAGACCGTCGACACGGCGAAGCTGCAGGTCGGCGACGTGATCGTGGTGCGCCCGGGCGAGCGGATCGGCGCCGATGGCGAGGTGTTCGAGGGCACCAGCGACGTCGACCAGGCGACCATCACCGGCGAGCCGCTGCCGGCCGCGAAGCAGCCGGGCGACGAGGTGTTCGCGGGCACCCTCAACGGCACCGGCGCGCTGCGGGTGCGCGTCGCGAAAGACGCCTCGGAATCGGTGATCGCGCGCATCGTGGCGCTGGTCGCCGAGGCCGGCGAGACGAAAGCGCCGACGCAGCTGTTCATCGAGAAGATCGAGCAGCGGTACTCCATCGGCGTCGTCGTGGCCACGCTCGCGGTCTTCGGGATTCCGCTGCTGTTCGGCGACGATCTGGAGAGCGCCCTGCTGCGCGCGATGACGTTCATGATCGTCGCCTCGCCGTGCGCCGTGGTGCTGGCCACGATGCCGCCACTGCTGTCCGCGATCGCCAACGCCGGGCGGCACGGCGTGCTGGTGAAGTCGGCCGTGGCGATGGAACGGCTCGGCGAGGTCGAACGCGTCGCGCTGGACAAGACCGGCACCCTCACCGAAGGCACGCCGCGCGTGGTGCGGGTCGACCCGGCCGACGGCCGCGAAGCCGACGAACTCCTCGCGCTGGCAGCTGCCGCCGAGCACCTCAGCGAGCACCCGCTGGCGCGCGCGATCGTGGCGGCCGCGCGCGAAAAGGGCCTCGTCATCCCGGCCCCCGATGGCTTCCAGGCGACGCCGGGGCACGGCGTATCGGCCACAGTGGACGGATGTGCCGTGGAGGTCACCAGCCCGCGCGACTCGGACATCGCCGCCGATCTGGAGACCGCGGGCCACACCGCGGTGCTGGTGACCGTCGACGGCGCTCCCGCCGGAGTGCTCGGGATCGCCGACCGGCTGCGCCCGGACGCCGCCGAAGCGGTGCGTGATCTGCGGGAACTCACCGGCTCGGAGCCGGTGCTGCTCACCGGCGACAACAAGCGCGCGGCGGCCCAGGTCGCGGCCGAAGTCGGCATCGGCGACGTTCGCGCGGGCCTGCTGCCCGCGGACAAGGTCGCGGCCGTGCGGGAATCCGGGCAGCGAACGATGGTGCTCGGCGACGGCGTCAACGACGCACCCGCGCTGGCCGCCGCGCACAGCGGGGTGGCGATGGGGCGCACCGGCTCCGACCTCACGCTGCAAACGGCGGACGTGGTGATCGTCCGCGACGAGCTGCTAGCCGTGCCGAAGGTCGTGGACCTGTCCCGCCGGGCCCGCCGCCTGGTCAAGCAGAACCTCGTCATCGCGGGCACCTTCATCACCGTGCTCGTGGTGTGGGACCTGGTCGGGCACCTGCCGCTGCCGCTGGGAGTGGCCGGCCACGAGGGCTCGACGATCATCGTGGGCCTCAACGGCCTGCGCCTGCTCGGCGAACACGCCTGGCGCCGCCGCTGACCGCCCGCGGCTAGTGTTGCGCCATGGCGGAATCCCCGGGTGACGGCGCGGCGCAGCCCGATGTCGTGAGTGGATGTGGTCGCTGCGACGACCACGACCACTCACGACTCGAAACCGTCCGCACCCAGCGCCGCGTGCGGATCGTCGTCGACAACGTCACCGCGATGACGCGACTGCTCGACGTGGTGGACCTGTTCGAGGGGGACTTCCGCGTCGGGCTCGACTTCGCCTGGAACAGCGCCGATCCGCAGCCGAACGGGCTGGCGGAACTGTTCGCCGCCAAGGGCGTCTTCCCGGTGCCGCCGGGATGCAAGCGGGAATACCACCTCGCCATCACGGCAGGCCACAGTGGACTCCGTGACCTGAAAGCGCCGATTCTTTCGCTACCACACGGGATTCGTTACACTAAGATCGTTCCGGAAGCCCGGAAGCCCGGAAGCCCGGAAGCCCGGAAGCCCGGAAGCCTTCGGCCTGTCGCCTGAGCTG
Organism: Saccharopolyspora sp. NPDC050389; assembly: GCF_040655595.1. Taxonomy (NCBI): domain Bacteria; kingdom Bacillati; phylum Actinomycetota; class Actinomycetes; order Pseudonocardiales; family Pseudonocardiaceae; genus Saccharopolyspora; species Saccharopolyspora sp. NPDC050389. The sequence continues at coordinate 85,774 of NZ_JBFAKG010000019.1, read as the reverse complement.
CTGCTGGACGACGGCCGTCCGATCCCGTCGGCGATCGTGCTCTCCCACCACGAACAGCTCGCGAGGCTGCGCGCCTCGGCTCCGCAGGCCGCCGAGGTAGCGGCCGTCACCGGCGATCCCTGCTACGACCGGCTCCGCGCCAGCGTGCCGTGGCGGCTGCGCTACCGCCTGGCGCTCGGTGCCGACGGCGACCAGACCGTCATCGCCATCAGCTCGACGCATCGGAAGAACTCGCTACTGGGCGAGGTTTCCGTGCTGTACGAGCGACTTCTGACCGAGCTGCCGGTCGACGAGTTCCGCGTGGTGGCGATCCTGCACCCGCACATCTGGAACCAGCACGGCCCGCACAACGTGCACCGCTGGCTCGCGCCGCACCAGCGGTCGGGCCTGATGGTGGTGCCGCCGGAGTACGGCTGGCGCGCCGCGCTGGTGGCCGCCGATCTGCTCATCGGCGACCACGGCTCGGTGACCGCCTACGGCGCGGCGCTGGGCCTGCCCACGTCACTGGCGGCGTTCCCGGAGTCCTCAGTCGCACCCGACTCTGCGGTAGCGCTCGTCGGATCGCAAGCGCCCCGGCTGGACCTGGGGCAGCCGATCCTGCCGCAGCTGCGGAAGACCATCGCCGAGCACACGCCTGAGAAATCGGCCGCCGTGCACCAGATGATCACATCCTGCCCCGATGGGGCGGCGGAGCGGCTGCGGGAGCTGTGCTACTCGATGCTCGGCCTGACGGAACCCCGAACAGAACCGGGCGTGCCTCCCGACACCGTGCAGGGACTTCCTGGCGGGAACTGGCCGTGGCGTCCAACTGCCATGTACGCCATCGGAAGAGTGCACAGTGGATGCGAGATCTCGTTGGACCGGTATCCGGCCGAAATGGTTCCGGTAGAGCGCATTCCGGAGCGAAGCCACCTGGTGGTAGCCGCAGACCATCCCGGTCCACGGCTTCGCGCCGTCGCCGACGTGCTCGTGCTTGCCGACGCCGAGCAGTGGGGCCGGCACACCGAAACCTGGCTCCGGGAAGCCATTTCCGCACGTCCAGGGCTGCAGCTGGCCGCAGCGGTGTGCGGAGACTCGTGCATCATCCGAACCCGAGGCGGCGACCAAGCACGCCTCAGCGGCTCCGACGACCCGGTGATCTACGCCTCCGCGGTGTTCGAATGGCTGGCGACGGGGCGCGAGCTCGCCGGACTCTCCCCCGGCCTCGCCGTCAACGGCCGACCGGTCGCGGTATCATGACTCGCGCGCCAACAGCGCCTGAGCACGCCGATTTCCCAGCACGGTGAGGATTTCCGCCGCCTCCCGGCGCTGACCCGCCGCCGCCTGCACGTCCCCGTTGCGCGCGCTGAGCTCCGCCAACAGCTCCAACGCCGCCGCCTGGTCGGCAGCCATCCGCGCCGCGCGGCACAGTTCAAGCGCCTTCTGGCCCCACCGCAACGCCTCGGCCAGGTCGTTGCGCTGCAAATGGGCTTCGGCCAGCGACAGCGCCACCTTCGCGCTGTTGGCCTGCTCCCCGAGGCCGACGAAGAAGTCGAACGCCTCCGCCAACCGCGGCAGCGCCTCCGATGCCCGCCCGGCACGGGTCAACACCCGCCCCGAGTGCATGCGGTAGAGCCCCAACGGGCGGGACTGCCGATCCGCCGCGAAGCGCTTCTCCACGATGGCGCGGGACCGTTCGAAGCAGCGCAGGGCCTCGCCGTACTCCTCGCGCCGCTCGCGGATGAGGCCGATCCATTCGATGGCGCTCTGCTGTCCCCAATCGTCGTGGTTCGCCTCGGCGATGTCGTACGAGAGCTCGAATTGCTCCTGTGCCGCGCGGTATTCACCCGCCGCGTAGCAAGCCGAGCCGAAGTGCGAGTGCATGCGCACCAGCGCCCGGGGATCACCCAGCCGCTCGGCCGCCGCAATCCCGAGCGGGAGGATCTCGATCAGGTCCACGAAGTAGTTGCGGTCGGTGTAGTAGCTGAACAGGCTCTCGCACAGCTGCCAGGCGCGGTCGTCCAACCCGGTTTCCACCGCGATGCCCACCAACGCCGACAGCGTCTCGCGCTCCGCCTCCAACTCCTCCAACGCCCGCTCCGCCGCGCGCTCGCCTTCATGCGCCGGACGCACCGCGTCGTAGCGCGAGCTGAGTCGTCGCCGCTTCGACAGCACGATGTCTCGCGCCATCAGGAAGTCGTGGTAGTGCTCGACGATCCGGCGCAATGCGGCCGGAGAATCGTCGTCCGCGGACAGCTTGGCCTTCGCATGCTGCCGCAGCAGTGCATGAATGCTGTACCGTCCGCTGACCGACACCACGAGGTTCGCCCGGGACAACGCCAGCAGCAACTCCTCGGTATCCGCAACCGGCTCGCCGAGCAGCGCCGCAGCCGCCTCCAGGGAGAACTCCGTCGCCGGGTGGCAGCCCAGCAGCCGATAAGCGTGCTGCTGATCCTTCGACAACGCCTGGTACCCGAACTCGAAGGCACCGTCGAAGGGCCGTTCCCCGTCCACTTCCAAGCGGCGCAACAGATCCGGCGCGATTCTGTCCACATAGGACGATATTGAGGAGCGGCCGGGCAATTGCGCGGCCGCCACCTGCAACGCCATCGGGTGCCAGCCACACGCCTTGCTCAACTTCCGCAGCGCGGCCACTTCTGCCTCGGCGCTGTTCCCGAGCTGCCCCGCCAGCAGTGCGATCGCCGCTTCCTCCTCGAACGGCGCCAACCGCATCGGTTCGACAGCGCCGCCCAGGAACGTGAGCTCGCGGCGGCTGGTGACAAGCACCGCACTGGTCGGCGACGACGGCAGCAGCGCCCGCACCTGCGCTGCGGTCGCGGCGTCCTCGAGAATGACCAGGATCCGGCGACCTTCGGTGATGTTGCGGAACGCGGCGGCTCGCTCGTGCTCCGTCGCCGGCAGCGCCGCGCCGGCCAGGCCGAGCATCCCGAGGAAGCCGCTCAGGATCTCGCCCGCGCTTCGCGGCCCGGCAGGATCGGATCCGCGCAGGTCACCCACGAAGATCCCGCCCGGGAACTCCTTCCGCACCTGGTGCGCCCAGCGCAGCGCGGTCAGCGACTTGCCGATGCCCATCATCCCGCTGAGCACCACGATCAGCGGCTTGCCCGCGCGCTCCGCATCGCGCCACAGCCGGTCCAACCGGGCGAGTTCCGCGGTTCGGTTGGTGAAGCCGAAGTGTTCGGGGTTGATCGTCAGCATGTTCGGCGCCGGCGGCTCCGAATGGCCGCCGAGGTTCATCACGATCTGGTCGGCGCGCCCGACCTGGAGCAGGTTGCCCGCGATGTCAGCGTTGTTGGCGTTGTGCCACTCGTCCATCCCGACCCCCACCGGCGCTGTCGATCTGTTCCCGCGCGACGATACCGGGAGGGGAATCGGAGCGTGACAGCTTCAGCACTCGCTGACAACGGAGGGGGACACCGTGCCGGCAAATGAGGAGTGGGACGTCGCGTCCGGCGTCGGGATCACTGCGCTGATGGTCGCCGCGGCCCGCGCACTGGAATCCGAGCGCGCCGACCGGCTGATCGAAGATCCGTACGCCGCGGCGCTGGCCACGGCCGCCGGGCGGGCGGTGCCCACGGCGGCGGCCGACTTCGGCGAGGGCTGGCAGGACACGATCGACTACATCGGCCTGCGCTCCCGGCTCTTCGACGAGTGGTTCGAGCGGGCCTGCGCCGGAGGCGTGCGGCAGGCGGTCATCCTGGCCGCCGGCCTGGACACCAGGGCGTTCCGGCTGCCGTGGCCGCCCGGCCTCCGGCTGTTCGAGGTCGACCAGCCGAAGGTGCTGGCCTACAAGGACGCGATTCTCGCCGACCACGGCGCCCGGCCCGCCTGCGAGCGCCACGAGGTCGCGGTGGACCTGCGCGACGACTGGCCCGCCGCGCTCCGGCACGCCGGGTTCGACCCGGCCCTCCCCACGGCGTGGCTGGGTGAAGGGCTGCTCTGCTACCTGCCCGCCGAGACCGACGTGCGGCTGCTGGAGGTCGTGGACGAGATGTCCGCGCCCGGCAGCAGGATCGCGATCGAGAACCTCACCGCGAAGCAGAGCGTGCTGCTCGACGACGACCTGGCGCAGTCCTCGGAGAAGTGGGGCGTCGACCTGAACGCGCTGTTCAGCCCCGACGACCGGCCGGACCCGGCCGACCGGCTCGCCGGGTTCGGCTGGCAGGTGCGGCGCGAGACCGTCGACGAGGCCGCCGGCCGGCTCGGCCGCGCCCTCACGTCCGGGGGACGCGGCCTGACCCGGGCCGGCGACTTCCTGACCGCGGCGCGCTGATCAGTCCTCCGCGAGGGACAGTTCGGCGAAGCGGATCGCGAAGCCCGCGCCATCCGGCGAGGCGCACATCGGGCCGGCCTCGGCCGGCAGGTCCGGCGGGAAGTACGCCAACCGCAGCGCCGTCTTCGGCTCGTCGCCGTCGGCGGCGTAGCGGATCGTCACGGTGTCGCCCGCCCGCTCCAGTTCCAGGGTGATCGACTCGACCGGCCCGCACACCGCCTCCAGCGGCACCACGCTCCAGTCCGAGACGTCGCGGGTCACCACTGCGCTGAGCAGCTGCTCGCCGTCGACGAACTCGATGCCCGCTTTGATCCAGTTGCGCTCGTCCAGCCGCAGCAGCAGCCCGGCCTGGTCGTACTGCTCCCGGTAGTCGCCGAATAAGCGGGTCGTCAGCTTGAACCGCGGGCCCACCGGCCGCAGCAGCGCGTGCCCGCTGTCCCGCACGAAGCCGTAGTGCGTCGTCCGCCAGAAGTCCGTGCCGGAGTCGGCGGTCACCGTCAGTCCCCCGTAGGACATCCAGTTCACCGGCGGGTTGAGCCACCGCCACCCACTGAGCCCGAACAGCGTGATGTCCTCGGCCTGCTGCATGCCCACCCGTCTCCACTTTTCCGGCGGGGCCGGCTGTCGTCAGCGGACGACGACGACCGGGCAGGCCGCGTGGTGCACGAGCTTCAGCGCCACCGACCCGACCAGCATGCCGGTGAAGGCGCCGTGCCCCTTGTTGCCCACCACCAGCAGATCGGCCTGTTTGGACAGCCCGACCAGCTCGTCGACCACGTGCCCGCGGATGAGCCTGGATCGCAGGTCCACGTTGGGGAAATCGGCCTTGACCGCCGCCACAGCGGTGTCCAACGCCTTGTTCGCCCGCTCTTCCAGCTCGGTGTCCGGGGTCGGCAGACGATATCCGAACTGCACCGGCTGGTGCCAGACCATGATCGCGTGGGCGATGCCGCCGACCTCGCGGATCTGGTTGGCCGCCCAGCGCAATGCCCGTACCGACTCGTCCGATCCGTCCACTCCGACTGCGATGGTCTGCGGCATGCCCGGCTCCTTCCGACGAGGTTTTGGGTGATCCCGCCGGGATGGTAGGCCAGGCCGGAGTGCTCCGCGACCCCCGGAACGGTCGCGTTTCGCACGGGCCGTGAGCGTTTTGGGTTGCCCTGGCGCCCCAAAACGCTCACGAGACCGTCAGAGCTGGTTCACCTCGGTGACCCGGATGACCGCGTTGCCCGCCTCGTCGGAGGCGGCGAGGTCGACCTCGCCGCTGATGCCCCAGTCGTGGTCCTCGTCCGGGTCGGCGAAGATCTGCCGGACCAGCCAGCGCTCCGGCTCCTCGGTGATCAGCAGCAGCGCCGGGCCGCGAGCGTCGGGGCCGGTGGCGATCTCGTCGTGCTGCTCGAAGTACTCCTCCAGCGCGTCCGCCCACGCGTCGGCGCCCCAGCCGCTGTCGCCGTCCAGCTCGCCGAGCTCGTCGTAGCGGCGCCGGGCCGCGAGCTCCACGCGGCGGAACAGCGCGTTGCGCACCTGCACCCGGAAGGCCCGCTTGTTCAGCGTGATCCGCTCCGGGCCTTCGTCCACCGCCACGACCGTCGGCTCCGCGCCAGGGTGGCGCAGCTTCTCCCACTCGTCGAGGAGGCTGGAGTCGACCTGCCGGACCAGCTCGCCGAGCCACTCGATGATGTCGGTGAGCTCCTCGGTCTTGGCGTCGTCGGGCACCGTGTGCCGCAGCGCCTTGTAGACGTCGGCCAGGTAGCGCAGCACCAGACCCTCGGAGCGGGCCAGCCCGTAGAAGTTGACGAACTCGACGAAGTTCATCGCCCGCTCGAACATGTCGCGGGCCACCGACTTCGGCGACAGCTCGTGCTCGCCGACCCACGGATGCCCCTTGCGGTAGGTCTCGTAGGCGGCTTCCAGCAGTTCGACCAGCGGCTTCGGGTGGGTGATCTCCTCGAGCAGCTCCATCCGCTCGTCGTACTCGATGCCGTCGGCCTTCATCTGCGAGACGGCCTCGCCGCGCGCCTTGAACTGCTGCTGCGAGAGCACCTGCCGCGGATCGTCCAGAGTGGACTCGATCACCGACAGCACGTCCAGCGGATAGCGCGGCGACTCGGAATCCAGCAGCTCGATCGCGGCCAGCGCGAACGGCGAAAGCGGCTGGTTGAGCGCGAAGTCGAACTGCAGGTCCATGGTCAGCCGCACCCGGCGGCCCTGCTCGTCGGGCTCGTCGAGCTGCTCGACCACACCGGCGGCCAGCAGCGCGCGGTAGATCGCGATGGCGCGCAGGATGTGGCGGCGCTGCGTCGGCCGGTCCTCGTGGTTGTCGGTCAACAGGTGAGACATTGTGGCGAACGCGTCACGGTGCCGACCGTTGGAGGGCCGGTTGATGACGTTGAGCAGCATCGCGTGGTTGACGTTGAAGCTGGACCGCAGCGGCTCCGGCTCGGCGGACTCCAGCTTCTCGAAGGTCTTCTCGCTCCAGGACACGAAGCCCTCGGGCGCCTTCTTGCGCACCAGCTTGCGCTTCTTCTTCGGGTCGTCGCCGGCCTTGGCCAGCGCCCGCTCGTTCTCGATCTCGTGCTCGGGCGCCTGCACCACGACGTAACCGGCGGTGTCGTACCCGGCGCGGCCCGCGCGACCGGCGATCTGGTGGAACTCGCGCGCCTTCAGGTGCCGCGTGCGGACCCCGTCGTACTTGGTCAGCCCGGTGATCAGCACGGTGCGGATCGGCACGTTGATGCCCACCCCGAGGGTGTCGGTGCCGCAGATGACCTTGAGCAGCCCGGCCTGCGCGAGCTGCTCGACCAGCCGCCGGTACTTCGGCAGCATCCCGGCGTGGTGCACGCCGATGCCGTGCCGCACCAGCCTGGAGAGGGTCTTGCCGAACCCGGCGGTGAACCGGAAGTCGCCGATCGCCTCGGCGATCTGGTCGCGCTGCTCGCGGGAGGCGACCTTGACGCTCATCAACGCCTGCGCCTGCTCCAGCGCGGAAGCCTGGTTGAAGTAGACGACGTACACCGGGGCCTGCTGGCCGGCCAGCAGCTCCTCGATCGTCTCGTGCAGCGGCGTCTTGGCGTAGCGGAAGGTCAGCGGGATCGGCCGCTCCGCCGAGGTGACGACGGCGGTTTCCCGGCCGGTGCGCCGGGTCAGGTCCTTCTGGAAGAACGTGACGTCGCCGAGCGTGGCGGACATCAGCACGAACTGGGTGCGCGGCAGCTCCAGCAGCGGCACCTGCCACGCCCAGCCGCGGTCGGGCTCAGAGTAGAAGTGGAACTCGTCCATCACGACCTGGTCCACGTCGGCGCGGTCGCCGTCGCGCAGCGCGATGTTGGCCAGGATTTCCGCGGTGCAGCAGATGATCGGGGCGTCGGCGTTGACGCTGCTGTCGCCGGTCATCATGCCGACGTTCTCGGCGCCAAAGATGTCGACCAGCGAGAAGAACTTCTCCGACACGAGCGCCTTGATCGGTGCGGTGTAGAAGCTGCGCTTGCCGGCGGCCAGCGCGGTGAAGTGCGCCCCGGTGGCGACCAGGCTCTTGCCGGAGCCGGTCGGTGTGCTCAGGATCAGGTTCGCCCCGGTCACGACCTCCATCAGCGCTTCTTCCTGCGCCGGGTAGAGCTCGATGCCCTGGTCGGTGGTCCAGGACACGAACGCATCGAGCAACGCGTCGGGGTCCGGGGAGTCGGTCGGCAGGGCTGGGAGCTGGTCGGTGAGCTTCATCGTGCCCCCCATCGTCCCTGGTCAACTCCCGCCGAAGCGACCCGGGGTGGCCGAACCCACGCGCTCGGAGGCACGCCGGTTCGCGTGCTGGTGCTGGGCACCTGCGATCGGGGACGATTGGGATACGTGCGGGAGGAGGGGTGTCATGGTGAGCCGGAACGTGCGCTTCGTCGGCGGGCCGCTGGACGGCCGGATTCAGGATCTGCGCGACTCGGAGGCGGTCGCGGGACGGCTGCTGCGGCACGTCCACCTGCACGACGGCCCGAAGATCGAAACCCACTACGAACTGCACTACACCTCGGAATCCGGCTGGGTCTACCACCTCTGCGGCCGCCGCCCGTAGCCGAGCCACGTTGCACCTGACCGCGTCATACGCTTTGCACATGAGCACGGAAACCGTGCCGACCAGCGGCGACGACGCCGAGCACTGGGAAGCCCCAGAAGAGGTGTACTGGGTGAACCGGCTCGCCCAGGCTGAGAAGTCCGGCACGATTCCCCAGGAAGCCGCGATCGTCGCGCTGGAGCGGCAGTCGTGACCACCCCGGGTTGGAGCGCAATTTCACGAGAAATTGACGTTCACTAGGGTGACGGTCAATTTCTCGAGAAATTGCCCCGCCTGCGAAAACGGAGTGCGGGCGTTACCGAACGTAACGATGACGGTGACCCTGCGATGGCGCAATTTCTCGGGAAATTGCCAACCCCGGGATGGGAGCCCTCGATTGCCCGGTCTTGCGTTGCTCCGCAGCAGTAGATCGCCCCGGGCGCGCGGCGCGCCCGGGGTGGGTTGTCAGGCCTGGCCGTGGTTGGTGACTCGGCCTCCCGGGGCGACCTGGGTGCCGTTTCGTTCGGCGTAGCCGCCGTAGGCCCTCGGGCCTTCCCAGAACGTCCAGCCTCCGATGGTCTGGCCGTCGACCGGCGTGTGGGAGCTTCCCGTCAGCAGGGAGAAGTGCACGTGCGGGCCGGTGGTGCTGCCTCCGCAGGGCAGGCCGACGTCGATGCGGCCGAGGTATTCGCCGTAGTCGACCGGCTGGCCGTCGCCGAGACCGGTGAGCCCCGTCATGTGGTAGTAGGTCGTGCTGTAGCCGTTCTCGTGCACGACCCGCACCAGTCCGCTGCCGTTGCGCAGGCAGCTCTTGTAGACCCGGCCCGCGCCCGCCGACAGCACCTGCCCGTTGCCGCCGTTGAAGTCCAGCGAGCTGTACGGGCGGCTTTCGCCGCTGTCGCCGTGCGGGCCGCCGCCCATCCACCACGCCACGCCCTCGGCCCACGGCAGGCCCAGGCCGGTGGCGGCGGCGGCGTGGCTGCTGTTGTCGTAGTTGCGCGCGAAGAGCCGCTTCTCCTCCGCGCTGACGATGTCGGCGGGCGCCCGCTCGGCGACCTGCACGAACTCCGCCGTGCCGTCCAGCACGACCTGCCAGCCCCGCGCGTCCCGGTGCGCCACGAAGATCGCGGTCTGCGGCGTCGCGTGCTCCTTGGCCGGGGCGGGGATCGTCGTCGTGCCGAACGCCCAGCCCTGGTCGTTGGTGCGGGTCGGCTCCACCCACGGCTCGTCCAGCGCCTGGACGTCGAACGCGGAGAGGGCGGCCGGGCCGCGTTCGGCGAGCATCGCGTCCCGGACCGCCGAATCGAGATCCGCCCGATCCGCGCCGACCGCCGCCGTCGGTGCCACCAGCAGCACGGTCACCGCCACCGCGCCCGCGGCCGCGCCCAGCGCGCGCTTGGTCAACGAATGCATCTTTCCTCCCGGGGAGATCGACTGCTCGGGGTATTCGCGGAAACCATTTGGCGACAACAGAAAAGACCGTTCGGTGCAATCCGGAAAGGAGTTTCGGCTCCCGTCGCCAGCGGTTCCGCGACAGCGAATAGCGGAATGCGCGGCGGTGTCAAGATCACCCGCGGCAGCCCGGGCGACGGCCTGAAACCCGCTGCGAAAACTGTTAAATCACCAAAATCGGACAGTCCCCGCAGGTGGGCTCGCCCGGCAGGCAATTCGATCCGGCCGCCCGCGGCTCCCGGCGTGGTTGAAAACTTCGTTGTTCCACAGAATGCGTATTCCACCCGCAGCAACGCGCACCGACTCGCAATTGCGGAGGACACGATGGACAGCGCATCCCCCAGCCCGCGGGCCGACCTGGAGGCACTGCTGCGGACGGGCCCGTTCCACGCCGCGCTGCGCGCCGCGATCGAGGAAAGCGGGCTGACCCTGGAGGGACTGCGCGGTAGGCTCGCCCGGCGCGGCATCAAGGTCAGCCTGGCCAGCCTCAGCTATTGGCAGCAGGGCCGCAGCCGCCCGGAACGCGCCGACTCCCTGCGCGCGCTGCGCGCCATCGAAAGCATCCTCGGCCTGCCCGGCCGTTCGCTGATCGTGCTGCTCGGGCCGCCGCGCCCGCGCGGCCGGTGGATCCACCGCGCGCCGAAGTACCGCCGCTACGACGGGATCCTCGAACCGTCCATCGCCCTGGCGCAGACCATCGAGCCGGTGCTCGGCCCGTCGGACAACAAGCTGCGCACCTACGCCATGGAGGACATCGCCACGGTCGGCCCGGATCTCGCGATCCACCGGGTCCGCACCCGGACGGTGCTGCGGGCACTGGAGGACGGACCCGACCGCCACCTGTTCGTGTACCGGGGCGAGCCGGGCAGCGATTCGCGCTCGCTGGTTCTGCAGCCGACCGAGAATTGCCGCTTGGGTCGGGTGAGCCGGCATTCGGTGGTTCCGATCATCGCCGCGGAGCTGTTGTTCGACCGCAGCCTGCGGGCCGGCGAGACGCAGCTGCTGGAGTACGAACTGCGCATCGAGCACCCGGCCGTCAGCCTGGACCACCGCCGCGCCTTCCGGTATCCGGCCGATGCCTACGTGATGTCGGTACGCTTCGCCGAGTCCGCGCTTCCGGTGCGGTGCCACTCGTTCCGGCAAGATCCGTTCGACACCGAGAGCCCCGGCACGGAATTGCTCATGACCGGCGGCCGGTCGGTGCACCTCGCGACCCGCGACGTGCCGCGAGGCACCCTCGGGATCGCCTGGGAATGGGACTGACCGGACCGCCGCCGGGCTACCGCACGGCGGCGCTAAGTGAATCGCCGCTAGGCCGGCTTGCGACCTGATTCACAGATCAGGGGTATTCCCAGAACCGGCCACTCGGCTAACCTCAGCTCCATGGTGGCGCACTCGATGTCGAGCGGCGGCGGGCCTGACCTCTCCTCCGCCACACCCGTGGACCGCGAGCAGTGGCGGGCTCAGGTCAAGAAGGTGCTGCAGCGATCCGGGCTGATCGGCGAGCGAACTCCGGCCGGTCCGGTGGAGGACGTGCTCGCCTCGACGACCTACGACGGCATAGCCGTGCACCCGCTCTACACGGAGGGACCGCCCGAGGCCGGCGCGCCCGGGCTGGCGCCGTTCGTGCGCGGCAGCCGCCCGCAGGGCAGCGTCGCCGAGGGCTGGGACGTGCGGCAGCGGCACGAGAACCCGGATGCCGCCGAAACCAACCGGGAAATCCTGGCCGACCTCTACAACGGCGTGTCGTCGCTGTGGCTTCGGCTGGGCTCCGGCGGGCTGGCCGTCGACGACCTCGCGGACGCACTGGAAGGCGTCCACCTGGACATGATCGGCGTCGCCCTGGACGCGGGCGAGGACTTCGAGGCCGCCGCCGAGGCGCTCCTGGCGGTGGCCGCCGAGCAGGACGCGCGCGGCAGCGCGCTGAGCGGCAACCTCGGCGCCGACCCGCTGGGCGTGCAGGCCCGGACCGGCCGTCCCAGCGACCGAGACGGCGCGGTTCGGTTGGCGCGCCGCTGCGCGGCGGAGTTCCCGGAGCTGAAGGCGCTGGTCGTGGACGGGTTGCCGTACCACGACGCGGGCGGCTCGGACGCGCAGGAGCTGGGCTGCTCGCTCGCCGCGGGCACGACCTACCTGCGGTGGCTGACCGAAGCCGGGCTGGACGTCGACACCGCCGCCGGGCTGCTGGAGTTCCGCTACGCCACCAACGCCGACCAGTTCCTGGGCATCGCCAAGCTGCGCGCCGCGCGGCGGCTGTGGGAGCAGGTGACCCGCTCCTGCGGCACGTCGGAGCCGGCGCGGGCGCAGGCACAGCACGCCGTGACGTCAGCAGCCATGCTGACCAGGCGCGATCCGTGGGTGAACATGCTGCGCACCACGATCGCGACCTTCGCCGCCGGGATGGGCGGCGCGCAGGCGGTCACCGCGCTGCCGTTCGACGCCGCGATCGGCCTGCCGGACGGCTTCGCCCGCCGCATCGCCCGCAACACGCAGACCCTGCTGCTGGAGGAATCGCACCTGGCGCAGGTGATCGACCCGGCCGGCGGCTCCTGGTACGTCGAGTCGCTGACCGACGAGCTGGCGCAGGCCGCCTGGCGGTGGTTCCAGGAGATCGAGGCCGCCGGCGGGCTGCCCGCCGCGCTGGAATCCGGCCTCGTCGCCGAGCGGCTCTCGGCCACGTGGGAGAAGCGCCGGGCGGCGATCGCGCACCGCGAGGACGCGATCACCGGCGTCAGCGAGTTCCCGAACCTGGACGAGGCGCCGCTGGAGCGCGAGCCCGCACCACAGCAGCCTTCGGGCGGCCTCCCGGTGCACCGCTACGCCGAGGACTACGAGCGGCTGCGCGACGCCGCCGACGCGCAGCTCACCGAGACGGGCAACCGCCCCACGGTGTTCCTCGCGACGCTCGGCTCGCTCGCCGCGCACAACGCGCGCGCCTCGTTCACGCGGAACTTGCTCGCCGCGGGCGGCATCGAAAGCACCGACGCCGGAGCGACCGAGTCCACAAAGGACGTTGTGGCGGCTTACACCGGATCGCCGGTGGTCTGCCTGTGCTCCAGCGACAAGGTTTACGCCGAACGCGCCGCGGAAACCGCCGCGGCGCTCAAGCAGTCCGGAGCGAAGCACGTGCTGCTGGCCGGGAAACCGGGCGATCCGCCACCGGAGGGCGTCGACGGATTCGTCTTCGCCGGGTGCGACGCGCTGGCCGTCCTCACCGACGTCCACGAGAAGCTGGGAGTGGGCCGATGACGCAGATCCCGAACTTCGCCGACATCCCGCTGGATGTCCCGCCCGCCACCGACCAGGCGCGGTGGCAGCAAGAACTCCTCGCCGCCACCGGCAAGGAGTCCGACGCCCTGGTCTGGGAGGCGCCGGAGGGCATCGGCATCAAGCCGCTCTACACCTCCGCCGACGTCGAGGGACTCGAGTTCCCGCACACCTACCCGGGTTTGGCGCCGTTCCTGCGCGGGCCGTACCCGACGATGTACGTCAACCAGCCGTGGACGGTGCGGCAGTACGCCGGGTTCTCCACCGCCGACGAGTCCAACGCCTTCTACCGCCGCAACCTGGCCGCCGGCCAGAAGGGCCTGTCGGTGGCGTTCGACCTGGCCACCCACCGCGGCTACGACTCCGACCACCCGCGCGTCGCCGGCGACGTCGGCATGGCCGGGGTGGCGATCGACTCGATCTTCGACATGCGCCAGCTCTTCGACGGCATCCCGCTGGACCGGATGAGCGTGTCGATGACCATGAACGGCGCGGTGCTGCCGGTGATGGCGCTCTACATCGTCGCCGCCGAGGAGCAGGGCGTCGCGCCGGAGAAGCTGGCCGGGACCATCCAGAACGACATCCTCAAGGAGTTCATGGTCCGCAACACCTACATCTACCCGCCGCAGCCGTCGATGCGGATCATCTCCGACATCTTCGCCTACACCTCGCAGCGGATGCCGAAGTTCAACTCCATCTCCATCTCCGGCTACCACATCCAGGAGGCCGGGGCGACCGCCGACCTGGAGCTGGCCTACACCCTCGCGGACGGCGTCGAATACCTGCGCGCCGGGCGGCAGGCCGGGCTGGACATCGACGCCTTCGCGCCCCGGCTGTCGTTCTTCTGGGGCATCGGGATGAACTTCGCGATGGAGGTCGCGAAGCTGCGCGCGGCCCGGCTGCTGTGGTCGAAGCTGGTGCAGGCCTTCGACCCGCAGAACCCGAAATCGCTGTCGCTGCGCACCCACTCGCAGACCTCCGGCTGGTCGCTGACCGCCCAGGACGTCTACAACAACGTGGCGCGCACCTGCGTCGAGGCGATGGCCGCCACCCAGGGCCACACCCAGTCGCTGCACACCAACGCGCTCGACGAGGCGCTGGCGCTGCCCACCGACTTCTCCGCGCGCATCGCCCGCAACACGCAGCTGCTGCTGCAGCAGGAATCCGGGACCACGCGGGTGATCGACCCGTGGGGCGGCAGCTACTACCTGGAGCGCCTCACCAAGGACCTCGCCGAACGTGCCTGGGCGCACATCGCCGAGGTCGAGGACGCCGGCGGCATGGCGCAGGCCATCGACGCCGGCATCCCCAAGCTGCGCATCGAGGAGGCCGCGGCCCGCACCCAGGCCCGCATCGACTCCGGGCGGCAGCCGCTGATCGGCGTCAACAAGTACCGCTACGACGGCGACGAGCAGATCGACGTGCTCAAAGTGGACAATGCCGGGGTCCGCGCGCAGCAGCTGGAGAAACTGCGGCGGCTGCGCGAAGAACGCGACAGCGCGGCCTGCGACGACGCGCTGCGCCGGCTCACCGCGGCGGCCGAGGCGTCGATGTCCGACCAGCGGCCCAACGACATGGCGCACAACCTGCTCTCGCTGGCCGTGGACGCGGCGCGGGAGAAGGCGACCGTCGGCGAGATCTCCGATGCGCTGGAGAAGGTGTTCGGCCGCCACTCCGGGCAGATCCGTACGATCACCGGCGTGTACCGGGACGAGTCGGGACCGTCGGAGCAGCTGGAAGCGGCCCGCCGGCAGGTGGTGGACTTCGCCGAGGCCGAGGGCCGCCGACCGCGCATCCTCGTCGCCAAGATGGGGCAGGACGGCCACGACCGCGGCCAGAAGGTGATCGCGACCGCGTTCGCCGACCTCGGCTTCGACGTCGACGTGGGCCCGCTGTTCCAGACCCCGTCCGAGGTGGCCCGCCAGGCCGCCGAGTCGGACGTGCACATCGTCGGCGTCTCCAGCCTCGCCGCCGGGCACCTGACCCTGGTGCCCGCGCTGCGCGACGAGCTGGCCGAACTTGGCCGGGAGGACATCATGGTCGTCGTCGGCGGGGTCATCCCGCCTGCCGACTTCGACGCGCTCCGGCAGGCCGGGGCCAGCGCGATCTTCCCGCCCGGCACGGTGATCGCCGACGCCGCGCTGGGCCTGCTCGAAGAACTCCGCACCCGACTCGACCACTGATCATGCCGCGACAGATCGACGTCCAGGACTACGCCAAGGGCGTGCTCGCCGGTTCCCGCACCAAGCTGGCGCAGGCGATCACGCTGGTCGAATCCACCCGCAAGGACCACCGAGCGCTGGCCCAGGAACTGCTCATCGAGCTGCTGCCGCACAGCGGCGGCGCGCACCGGGTCGGCATCACCGGCGTGCCCGGGGTGGGCAAGTCGACGTTCATCGAGTCGCTGGGCTCGACGCTGACGGCGGCGGGGCATCGCGTCGCGGTGCTCGCGGTCGACCCGTCGTCGACCCGCAGCGGCGGCAGCATCCTCGGCGACAAGACGCGGATGGGCCGGCTGGCCAGCGACCCGGCGGCGTTCGTGCGGCCGTCGCCGTCGGCGGGCACGCTCGGCGGCGTCGCGCGCGCGACGCGCGAGACGATCGTGCTGATGGAGGCGGCCGGATTCGACGTCGTGCTGGTGGAAACCGTCGGCGTCGGCCAGTCCGAGGTGACCGTGGCGGGCATGGTGGACTGCTTCCTGCTGCTCACCCTGGCCCGCACCGGCGACCAGCTGCAGGGCATCAAGAAGGGCGTGCTGGAGCTGGCGGACGTCATCGCGGTCAACAAGGCCGACGGCGACCACGCGGCCGAAGCCCGCAAGGCGGCTCGCGAACTCCGCGGCGCGCTGCGCCTGCTCACCCCGGTCAGCGCCGCGTGGACGCCGCCGGTGCTGACCTGCAGCGGCCTGCAGGAGCTGGGGCTGGACACGGTGTGGGAGCAGATCGAGCAGCACCGGGCGGCGCTGGCCGAGGCCGGCGAGCTGGCCGAAAAGCGCAGCCGCCAGCAGGTCGAGTGGACCTGGGCCCTGGTGCGCGACCAGCTGATGTCGGAACTCACCCACCACCCGGCGGTCCGCGCGATCGTCGGCGACGTGGAAACCCAGGTGCGAGCGGGAGAACTCACCGCGAGCCTGGCGGCGGAACAGCTGCTCGACGCCTTCCGGAAGCCCTGAACGCAATCTGGCGGCAGGCGCCTTCCACGCCGTACCAGCGAGCCTGATCCCGCCGCGATCCGCATCTGACCGGGGCCGATACTGGCGGTACCCAACCTCGACCCGGAACCGGTGAGCCATGCGGATCAGCGTTGACAACGCCTCGGGCGTCGCGCCCTTCGAGCAAGTGCGGTCGGCGATCGCGGAGCAGATCAACAGCGGCGAACTCCCGGTGGGCACCAAGCTGCCGACGGTCCGCGCCCTGGCGGCGGAGCTGGGCATCGCGGCGAACACGGCGGCGAAGGCCTACCGGGAACTGGAACAGGCGGGCCTGCTCGAAACCCGAGGCCGCGCAGGCACTTTCGTCTCGGACGCGGGCAACCAGGCGGCGGCCCGAGCAGCGGAAGCGGCGGCGACTTACGCCCGGATCACCCACGCCCTGGGCATCTCCGGGGATGAAGCGTTGGCGATCGTGAAAGCGGCGCTCAAGGCGTGATCACTTCTTCCCGCTGCGTGATCTTTTCGTTCCGCCTCGCAGGCGCTCGGTCGCGTGCTAGCGTGCCGACGAACGCGAGACGGCAAGAAATGCCGGAGTTTTCGGGATTTCGTCTGTCCAAAAGTGATTCTTAGGCTCCGGAGGGAGGGGCGCTGTGCGTGCAGCCGCGAGCGAACTTCCGACTTTCCCGTTCACTACCGCGAACGGCAGCGGGGATGTCGAACGCATCCTCAGGTTGCGCGACGAGCAGCCGATCTCGCGCGTGCTGCTGTCCGGCCAGCCGGTGTGGCTGGTCACCACGTACGCCGACGTGCAGGCGGTGCTGCAGGACCCGCGGTTCAGCCTGGCCCGGGCCATCGAACCGGACATCCCGCGGCTCGGCATCCTGGAGATGCCACCGGGGCTGCTGATCACCACCGACCCGCCGCAGCACACCCGGTTGCGCAAGCTGGTGGCGAAGGTGTTCACCGCGCGAGGCGTGGAGCGGCTGCGGCCCCGCGTGCAGGAGGTGGTCGACCGGCTGCTCGACCGGCTGCCGGAAGCGCCACCACCAATCGACCTGATCGAGCACTTCGCCGCGGCGCTGCCGATCGAGATCATCTGCGAGATGCTCGGCGTGCCCGAATCCGACCGCGCTGACTTCCAGGAAGCGACCGAATTCATCCTGTCCGTGACCGGCCGCTCCGGTGACGAGGTCCAGGCGGCGTGGGTGCGCCTGTGCGAATACATCGCCGCGCTCGTCGCCGAGAAGCGCGCCCGCCCGACCGACGACCTGCTCAGCTTGCTGATCGCGGCCCGCGACGAGGGCGACCGGCTCAACGAGTACGAACTCGTCCTCTTCGGACTCACGCTGCTCACCTCCGGGTACGAGACCACCAAGAACCAGCTGGCCAATTCGGTGCTGGCGCTGCTCGACGAGCACCCCGACCAGTGGCGACGCCTCGTCGAGCACCCCGAACTGGTGCCTTCCGCCGTCGACGAGCTGCTGCGCTACGTGCCACTGTTCGGCTTCAGCGTGATCTTCCCGCGGGTGGCCACCGCAGCCGTCGAGCTCAGCGGCGCGACCATCGGCGAAGGGGACACCGTGCTGGTGGCGCTGACCTCTGCCAACCGCGACGCAGCCGTGTTCGACGCCCCGGACTCCTTAGACCTGGAACGCGACGACAACTGCCACCTCGCCTTCGGCAGCGGCGTCCACCGCTGCCTCGGCGCGCAACTGGCCAAGATCGAGCTGGAGATCGGCCTCACCGGCCTGCTGCAGCGCTTCCCGAACCTCCGCCTCGCGACCGGCGAAGTCGCGTGGAAGACCGGCGCGTTCATCCGAAGCCTCCACGCGCTGCCGGTCACCTGGTGACCGGTACGCCGGGGAGCGCGCCGGTCAGCCCACCTCGGCCTGCAGCGCGCATGGTGTTGATCGCCAGGACAGGTCAGCTGCCACGTCAGGCCACCCGCACGGTTGATCTGTGAGCTGTCCGCAGGTGAAGGGGAGGGACCTGATGATCCCGCGAAGGTGGGCTGCCGCGTGGCCCTCAAGCAAGATCGACAACAGGTTCGACGAAGCGTGCATCAAACACCCTTCAGAACACGATCAAGTGCCGCCCGACCTGCAGGTCCCCAGTGAGGCTTGCCGCCGGGAAGACCCCGATCTCCGTTCTGCCCCATGAGCATTAGGAAGAGGCTCTTCATAGCGGCCAGCCCGCGGGCGCGCCGGATCGCCGCCTCGTCCGCATGCGCGTACATGTCGAAGAACCGTGAGGCCGTGCCCGCGGGTAGCAGCACCCATGCGGCGGCGAGGTCCCACGCTGGATCGCCGGCGAACATGTCACCGAAGTCGACGATGCCCGAGAGCGTTCCGTCCGAGACGACGACGTTCGCGGGATGGAGGTCGCCGTGCACCCACACCGGCGGGCCCTCCCACGCCTGGGCCGCAACGGCGTCGTCCCAGACGGCCCGGACGTCGGCAGCGATGTCGTCGGGGGTAACGGCCTGGAAGAAGTTCTCGAAGCCGTCCGTGCAGTTCCTGGGATGGGCACCGCGGTCCGTAGCGATCGGCGCCTCGGCGGGCGCCTCCACATGGAGCGCCTGGAGGAAACCCGCCAGAGTGTCGGCCGCGTGGGCGCCGCGGCTGATCGAGCCGTGGTCAAGCGGCTCGCCGGGAACCCACGTCATCACGGTCCAGTGCTTGGGGAAGCGCTCGGACGGTTCGCCGAACCGCACCGGGGTCGGCACCGGGAGCGGCAGGAGCGGGGCCAGCACAGGTAGCCATCGCCGCTCCTTGAGCTGGAGCTCCGGGGTGGGGTCCATGTGCTGCACTCGCACGGCCAACTCGTCCCCGAGACGCCACATTTGGTTGCCCCAGCCGCCCGCCACCTCACGGATGGCCAGCCCTGCAAGGTCTGGATGTTGCTCCTGCAGCAGGTCGCGGACCAGGTCTGCGGTGATCTCGATCTCGGTGTCGGTCATACGAAATCACAGTACTGAGGCGGCAGGCGGAGCGGCTCTCGCCCTCCGGAACATCTCGCTGTTCCCGCTGCCGTCACCAATTCGGTTTCAGAGAGCTATAGAGGCTGTTTTGGATGTGGTGACGTGCGGATGTGGTAACGCGGGGCTTTGTCTTTGAAGCGGCGCAGCCGCTTAGCCCACCTATGCAACCTGCACCGCCGCGGGTTCTCAGGTGTCTTCTCGCGAGGACAGCCCCGACGTGGTGAATTGGCATTCATGATGTCGGGGATCCCACAGCGAGAAGGCGCCTGAGGTTCCGCCACCCGCACCGCCACGCAGATCGAGTTTGGAAACAGCCTCTATAGATCAGAGGTTTTGGGAGGGAACGGCCCCAAAGTTCAGAGAAGCCGGAGTCAGCGGGCCGCCACTACTCCGGGCGGGTGTACCGCGCCCGCACAGCGTCGCCCGACTCCTCGCCCTGGTTGGGCACTTGCCAGTCACCGATGGGAACCGTGCTGGGCTGGCGGATCTGGTAGCCGCCCGCCTGCATCCGGTTCAGCCGCTCCCGCGGAAGAAGCCTTCGCCGCGGGGACAGGTTCGTCCTGTCGGGCAACGATTCTGGCCATTCTAAATTGATCGACGACAGCTCAGCAGCGCGATAGCCTGCCGGTGGTGGGTGCTGCACCGAGCGGAAACCACCGAGGTCCCCAGAGTTCAGCCACCGGCAAGGTTCCGCCGGAACGGTTCCTCCCCGGACGGCTCCACCATGTCCGCGCGCGACCGGGCCGGTCAGATCCCTCCCCAGGAGGCGTTGTGCGCGCGACCGAGAGCGAACTCCCGGTTTTCCCGTTCACCACCGCGGACGGCAGCAGCGACCACCACGAACGATTGGTCCGGCTGAGCGACGAGCAGCCGATCACCAGGGTCCTGTTGTCCGGTCGGCCGGTCTGGCTCGTCACCCGCTACGCCGAGGTCAACGCCGTGCTGCTCGACACGCGGTTCAGCCTGGCCCGCGCCATCGACCCGGGCATCCCCCGAGTGGGCAACTTCGAGCTGCCGCCGGAGCAGATCCTCGCCACCGACCCACCGGAGCACACCCGGCTGCGCAAGCTGGTCGCGAAGGTGTTCACCTCCCGGCAGATCGAACAGCTCCGGCCGCGCGTGCAGGAAGTGACCGACCGGCTGCTGGACCGGCTCGCCGAGCTGACACCCCCGGTCGACCTGATCGAGCACTTCACCGCCTCGCTGCCCATCGAGATCATCTGCGAGATGCTCGGCGTGCCCCACCAGGACCGGGACGACTTCCAGGACTGGACCGAGCGCATCCTCACCGTGACCGGGTTGCCGCCCGAGGAGGTCCAGGCGGGGTATGCGCGGATGGGCGGCTACATCGCCGGACTCGTCGCCGACAAGCGCCGCACCCCCACCGACGACCTGCTCAGCCTGCTCATCGCGGCGCGCGACGAGGACGACCGGCTCACCGAGGACGAACTCGTGACGCTCGGATTCACACTGCTGATCGGCGGGCACGAGACCACCAAGAACCAGCTGGCGAACTCGGTGGCCATGCTGCTCACCGACCACCCCGACCAGTGGCGCCGGCTGATCGAGCACCCCGAGCTCATGGGGCCCGCGGTGGACGAGCTGCTGCGCTACCTCCCGCTGTTCAGCTACGAGGTGGCCTTCCCCAGGGTCGCCACCGCGACGGTCGAGCTGGGCGGGGTGACCATCGCCGAGGGTGACACCGTGCTTGTCTCGCTGAGCTCGGCGAACCGCGATGCCGCGGTGTTCGACACTCCCGACGATTTCGATCCCGCCCGCCTGCCCAACCGCCACCTGGCCTTCGGCAACGGCATCCACCGCTGCCTCGGCGCGCAGATGGCCAGGATCGAGCTGGAGATCGGGCTCGGCGAACTCGCCCGACGCTTCCCGCAACTGCGCCTGACCGACGCCGAACTGTCCTGGAAGACCGGCGGTCTCGTCCGGGGCCTGCACCAGCTCCGGGTCGAGTGGTGAGCCCGCTCGGCCCACCCCGGCCCGCGGGGTGACCAGGACGTCCTGCACCAGGGCACCCCGTGGCGGGCGATCATCATGCGCACATAGCCGTGCCTACACCCGGATCGGTCTCCCCTCGCCGAGCAGCACTGAGTTCTTCGAGGTGGAGAGGCAACTTTCAGGCGACTACCGCGAGCAGGGCCGTCGCCGCGTCGATCAGGGCGGGGTCACCTTGCGCGGCTACTCGTCGGCGGGCTTCGGTGACGGTGATTCCCCGGGTGGCGAGCCGCCAGAGGTCGTCCGGGCGCATGGTGATCGTCGCTGCTGGTTCACCGACGGGGTCCGCCTCGTCACCGACCATTCGCCAGCGGCCTTCGTCGGACACCGCCCGCCAGGTGCCACCTGGCGGGCCGGTGACGACGACACGGACCGCGGTCCCGTGCGGGCGGGTGACTTCACGCAGCGCATGGGGCAGTGCACGCAAGAACGTGTCCAGCACTGGATGCACCAGTTCGGGCCGATCGGCGCCCGGCTGCCCCACCGCGTCCCGGATCTGCTGCTGGTGCACCCAGAATTCGGTGTAGTCGCGAGCGATGTCCAACCAGGCCGGGCTCGGACCGGGGCCGGCCCAGGACACGTCCAACGCGGCCGGGGCGGTGAGGTCGAAGGTCCCCCAGAGCCGATCCAGCTCCGGGCCGAGGTGCGCCAGCAGCTCGATCATCAGCTCGGGGCTGAACTGCCGCGCGGCTCGGACGAATTCGTCGTTGGTGCGGGCCAAATAGCCGGGCAGGGTCTCGTCGTTGGCGAAGGTCGCCCCGGCGAAACCGTCCCGGCTCCCCGAAATCCGCCGCAGGTAGTCGTTCAGGACGTGCCCGACCACGTCGTGCACGTCCCAACCCGGGCACACCGTTTCCCTCGACCAGTCCTCGGCGCTCAGCGATCGGAGCAGCGCGAGCAGCTCCTGCCGCTCCTGGCCGAACAGGGGGCGAACGTCCAGCACGGGCCCGAAGATCGTCATGCCAGGGGATGCTCTCATCACCCGCGCACCGCTGCCATCGAATTTGTTCCCACCCGAGGCCCAGGTCAGCTGCCGGGGACGCTCCACAGCCGCACGACGCCGTCCTCGCCCGCGGTTGCCAGGGTGCGGCCGTCCGGGCTGAACGACATGGTGGCGATGCGGTCGATCGAGGAGCCGATCTGCTCATTGCCGGGCACGTTCCACAGCCGCACGGTGCTGTTGTCCACGATGGCGAGCACACTTCCGTCCGCGTTGGGCACTTGCCAGGAGCCGTCGGGAATGGTGCTGGGCTGGCGGATCTGGTTGCGGCTGGACAGGTCCCACAACCGCAGCCAGCTGGTCTCGGTGGACGCACTGTCGGTCTCGTCGTCGGACGTGGTCGCGTCGGCCGTGCCCACGGTCACCAGGACGCGGCCGTCGGGGCCGAACGCGGCGGTGCTGAGGCTCTCCGCCCGGGGCAGGCTGATCGGGTCGCCGATCTGCTGGCGGCTGGCCAAGTCCCACAGGATCACGGCGCTGACGTCGTTCTCGGACCCGGACTTGTCGGACCACTTCACGCTGATCGCGACGGTGCGGCCGTCCGGGCTGAAGGTGATCCCAGGAGCGCTGTACCCCTCGTTCCGGACGTTGAGGTCGCCGATCCGCTGACCACTGGCCACGTCCAACAGCCGCACGACGTTCTCTTCCACGTCGTCCGCTTCCGCGACGTCCTCGTCGTAGCTGACGGCCAGGTAGCGGGCATCCGGGCTGAACACCATCCACTCGGATCGCTCGGCCAGTTCGCCGACCCCGACGATGGGGTGTTGGCCGACCTGGGCACCGCTGGCCACGTCCCACTGGCGCACCGAACCGTTGGAGTCGGCGTAGATCGCGGCGATCAGGGTGCGGCTGTCCGGACTGAACACGAGGTCGTTCAGACCGTCGAGCGGGCCGATGATCTGGCCGACCTGCCGCTGTTCGGCAACATTCCACAGCTGCACGGTGCTGTCCTGGTGGACGGTCGCCAGGGTGCGGCCGTCCGGGCTGAACAACAGACGCCGGGCCGGGACGGCAGCGGCCATCGAACCGATCTGGGGAACTTGCGGCGGCGGCGTGGAGACCTGCGGTGGCGGCTGCAGCGCCCAGATCAGGACGCCGACCAGCGCCAGCGCGACGGCGGCGACGCCGAGTCCCAGCAAGCGCCGCCGGGCACTCCCGTCGGGCCGGTCGGCCGTCGGTTCGGTGCGCGTGGGCGGGGTGGTTTCCTCGGCGGTGGCCTCGCGGGTCGCGTCAACCGGGCCGGTGTCCACCCGGGTGGACACCACCGTCGGCGTGCCGGTGATCGCCGTCGGTACCTGCGACGCGTCGAGGAGCCGGGCGATGTCGGCGTTCCGCTGCGCGATCAGCCGGTGCACCCCGGCGGGCCACGGCCGCGCGGACGGCGCGATCTGGCCGATCGATTCCAGCAGCTCGACCGGGGTCGGCCGCTCGGCGGGGTCCTTGGCCAGGCACGGCTCGGCGATGCGCCGGACCGCGCCGGGAACCCCGGAGAGGTCCGGGTCGACCTGCACGACGTTGTTCAGGGTTTGCAGGGTCGCCGAGTCGGTGAACGGGCTGGTACCAGTGCAGGCCGCGACGACGACCGAGCCGAGGGAGAACACGTCGCTGGCCGAGGTCACCGGCTCGCCCTTGGCCTGCTCGGGGGACATGTACTCGGGCGAGCCGACCAGCCAGCCGGCCCGGGTCAGGTCGCCGGCCTGGTCGCCGTTGACGGCCCGGACGATGCCGAAGTCGATGACCCGGGGACCGTCCTCGGCTAACAGCACGTTGGACGGCTTCAGGTCTCGGTGCACCAGCCCTGCCCGGTGGATCTGGACCAGCGCGGTGGTCAGCCCGGCGGCCAGGCGCAGCACCGAATCCTCCGGCAGCGCACCGATGGCCGCGGCCGTCTCGTGCAGCGAGGGACCGGGCACGAAAACCGATGCCAGCCACGGTGTGGGCGCGTCCGGGTCGGCATCGATGACCGCGGCGGTGTACGCGCCGGACACCGCGCGAGATGCCTCCACCTCGCGGCGGAACCGCTCCCGGAACCCGTCGTCCTCGGCGAACTGCTCGTGCACCAGCTTCAGCGCGACCAGCCGGCCGTCCGGGCCGCTTCCCAGCAGCACCCGACCCATGCCGCCCCGGCCGAGCTCCGCGAGCATCCGGTACTGCCCGACCTCGCGCGGGCCCGACGGACCTAACGGCCTCATGGCAACCCCGTTCCACCCAGTGCCGGATCGGCTCCCAGAACACCGCCGGACGTCACGTCGGCCGCCATGATCCCCTCTTGGGGATCGCACGGATCCAGAGCATGAATCCTAGTCAGGAAGGCCTCTCGGCGTGAAGCGGAACCTCGCATCGCGCCCTCGGCGGCGGTCAGCCCACTTCGGACTGCAGGCTGCGCATGGTGTTGATCTCGTCCTGCTGGGTCACCAGGACGTCCTGGGCCATGGCGTGGACCTGCTCGTCCAAGCCGTTGGCCAGGACGTCCGTGGCCATCGTCAGGGCGCCTTCGTGGTGGGCGATCATCAGCTGGAGAAACAGCCGGTCGAAATCCGCGCCTCGGGAGTTCTTCAGCTGCTCCAGCTGCTCCGGCGTCGCCATGCCCGGCATGCTCGCGTGATCCTGTCCACTGTGCTCACCGTGGCTCCCGTGTCCACTGTGGCCGGTCTGCTCGTCCAGGCCGCGGGTGGCCAGCCAGCCCTGCATCGAGCCGATTTCCGGCCCCTGCGCGCCGCCGATGCGCTCCGACAGCGCGCGAACCTTGGGATTCTGCACGCGTTCCGGGGACAGCGCCGTCATTTCCACCGCCTGCTGGTGGTGCGCGATCATCATGCGCACGTAGTCCGCCTCGACGTCGACCGGCGTGCTCCGCTCCGGCGCCGCGCTCGCCACCACCTGCGGTTCGTCGCCCGGTGCGCCCGGTAGCACCACCGGTGGCGACGCCTGCTCGGTCGCGCAACCGGCCAGCGCGCCAACCGCCAGAAGTAACGCGGCTGTGAACCGGCGCATCGAATCCTCCTTATGTTGCAGGCAAATGCGGCCAGATGGCTGATAGGGCCACGATCCGGACATAACAATACTGATCTCAAGCGGTACTCGGTACCGCCCATTTCGACTGCCCGAACTCAGGGCAGCGACGAGCATGGGAGTGGATGGTCTTGAAACCGAGCCCCAGGGGAAGGTTGCGCGTGCTGGGCGCCGCGGTCGGAGTGTTGACTCTCGGCTTAGCGCTCGCCCCGGCATCCGCGGCGACGCCGCCGAACAACGGCCCCGAGGAACTCTCCGCGCAGACCGTCGCCGCACCGGCCGGCGACGTCAGCAAGAGCGAGAACATCGAGCACGTCACGAACCTGCCGAAGCAGGCGCCGTTCAACACGCTCGAAGCCTTCGGCACCGACATCGCTTTCAAGCAGGACTTCGCGTTCGTCGGCAACTACGACGGTTTCGTCGTCTACGACATCAAGAACCCGAAGAAGCCGGAGATCGTCACGCAGGTCCTCTGCCCCGGCGGTCAGGGCGACGTCTCCGTCTCGGGTGACCTGCTGTTCGTCTCCACCGACTACCCGCGCACGAACAACACGTGCACCAGCGAGAAGACCGACGTCCAAGATCCCAACGGCTGGGAGGGCATGAAGGTCTTCGACATCAGCGACCCGGCCAAGCCGCGCTACGTGTCGGCGATCGCCACCGACTGCGGCTCGCACACCCACACCCTGGTGCCGGACAAGGCCGGCGAGGCGGTGTACCTCTACGTCTCGTCGTACGGCCCGCGGGCGGAGTTCCCGAAGTGCCAGCCGCCGCACGACAAGATCTCCATCATCAAGGTGCCGCTGGACAATCCGGCCGAGCCGGTGATCGTGGACGCGCCCGTGCTGTTCCCGGACGGCGGTAACCCGGGCACGCCGGACACCAGCGCGACCACCGGTTGCCACGACATCACCGCGTTCCCGGAGAAGGACCTCGCCGCCGGCGCCTGCATGGGTGACGGCGTGCTGCTGGACATCTCCGACCGGGAGCAGCCGCGGGTGATCAACCAGGTCCGGGACGAGGAGAACTTCGCGTTCTGGCACTCGGCGACGTTCAACAACGAGGGCACCAAGGTCGTCTTCACCGACGAGCTCGGCGGCGGCGGCGCGGCCACCTGCAACGAGGCGACCGGCCCGACCCGCGGCGCCAACGGCGTCTACGACATCGTCGGCTCCGGCGCGGACTCGAAGCTGGAGTTCCGCAACTACTTCAAGATCCCGCGCCACCAGGCCGACACCGAGAACTGCGTGGCGCACAACGGTTCGCTGATCCCGGTCGACGGCCGCGACATCATGGTGCAGGCCTGGTACCAGGGCGGCGTGTCGGTGTGGGACTTCACCGACTCGGCGAAGCCGGAGGAGATCGGCTTCTTCGACCGCAGCGCGTTCGACCCGGCGAAGCTGCGGACGGCGGGTTCCTGGTCGGCGTACTACTACAACGGCTACATCTACTCCAGCGGCATCCAGGAAGGCCTGGACGTGCTGGACATCAAGGACGAGCGGACGGACCCGGCGAAGAAGGTCCGCTTCGAGGAGTTCAACCCGCAAACCCAGCCCGTGTTCCAGAGCTGAGCTGGTAGCGACATGACACGGCCCCCGCCGGAACACCCGGCGGGGGCCGTGCCGCGTTCGGGTAATGCCGTCGATCACCTTGCGCAACCAGGACCACCTCGCGCCGTGGGAGAAGCGCAATTTCACGAGAAATTGGCGTTCACCCGGGTGACGGTCAATTTCTCGTGAAATTGCGCCGCCACCCGGCTCGGCGTCCGGGCTAGTCCTTCGCGTCGAGGAATTCGGGGACGTCGAAGGCGAACAGCGGGTCTCCGAAGTGGGCTCCCGCTCCGACCTCGCAGCCCATCTCGCGCCAGGTGGCCGCCTGCTCCGCCGTGTCGATCCGGCCGACCCACAGGCGGGCTCCGCAGGCGTCGACCAGCGGCACCAGGCCGCGGATCGCCTGCACCTCCGGCACGTCCGCGGCCTCCGCCGCGTGCACGAGGTCGACGAGCTCGTCCGCCAGGCGCACCGAGTCGACCGGCAGGTCGCGCAGCAGGCGCAGTTCGTCCGCGGAGCCGTGGAAGCTGTGCAGCGACGTCTTGATGCCGCGGCTGTTGAGGTAGCGGACGTTGTCCCGGGCTTCCTCGTGGTCGCCGCTGATCGCGGCCATCGGCATGCACAGCCGCATCCAGGTCGCGTCGATCTCGCAGGAGTCCAGCACCCGGTGGATCACCGCCGCCAGATCCGGGTCCTGGCCCTGGTTCGGGCTCAGCGACAGCTTCAGCTGCACGCGGTGCCCGGCCGTGTGCCATTCGCACAGCTGCCGCCACGCGGTTGCCAGCATCCAGTCCCGCAACGACAGGGTGACGCCGGAGCGTTCCGCGAGGCGCTGGCACTCACCGTGCTCCAGAGTGCCGTATTCGCCGGTCTCCCAACGGAGTTCGGCCTCCAGCGCGACCAGCGCACCGTCGTCCATGCGGGCCAGCGGCCGGTAGAGGACCTCGAACTCGCCCAGCTCCAGGCCGCCGGGCATCACCGCGGCCAGCTTCGACTCGATCCGCTCCTCCGGCGCCTTGTCCGGATCGAACAGCGCCCACTGCCGCTTGCCGGCGGCCTCCGCCCGGCGCAGCGCGACGTCGGCGGCCCACAGCATGTTCGCCGCGTCGGCGTCGGCCGCCGTCCGCTCCACCACGCCGATCCCGGCCGACGCCGCGATGCCGTGGTCGCCGACGTAGACCGGCTCGGCGAGCAGGTCGTTGATCCGCTGGGTCAACGTTGCCACCGGCGGTGTCTTCTCCTGCTGCCAGAGCAGGATCGCGAACTCGGTGCCGCCGAACCGGGCGACGATCGCCTCCTCGTTCTCGACCAGCTGCTCCAGCCGCCGGGCCACCGCCTTGATCACCCGGTCGCCGACCTCGTAGCCGAGGCCGTCGTTGATCAGCTCGAAGCCGTCCAGGCCCAGGTGGTAGAGCGCCAGCCAGGAGTCGCGCGGCAGGTTCGCCAGCGCCGCCTCCAGCCGGGTGTGGAAGAACTGCCGGTTCGGCAGCCCGGTCAGCGCGTCGTGCAGGGCCTGGTACTGGAAGCGGTCCTGCAGCAGGTGCAGCTCGGTGATGTCCTCGACCATCGTGACGAAGTGCCGCGGCGCGCCGTCGGAGCCCCGCAGCACCGATACCGCCAGGTAGACCCACGCCTCCTCGCCGGTGGCGTGCTGCAGGCGCTTGCGGTCGCCGAGCCGCTTCGAGCTGCCGCCCTCGGCGAGCTCGCGGTAGGCGGCCGCCAGGTATTCGGCGTCATCGGGGTGGAACAGGTCGTGGATCGTCATCGCCGCCAGGTCGTGCGCCTGGTAGCCCAGGGTGCCCTCGAACGCCTGGTTCACCTGGACGAACTTTCCTTCGAGGTCGCAGATCGCGACCCCGATCGGCGTCGTCGTGAACACCTCGCCGAACCTCGCCTCGCTGGCCGCGAGCTCCCGGTCGGCCTTCAGCTTCGAGCGCAGCAACGCCTTCTTCAGCGTCTCCTGCTGGACGAAGGTGCTCTCCCGGTCGGCGGCGGCGTAGCCGGCCGCGACCGCGGTGACCAGCCCGAGGATCCGGCGCACCGCGTCGTTGCCGGGCAGCTGGACCAGCTCGTCGCGGAGCAGGTTCAGGCTCAGCGGCAGACTGTCCTCGCCGGTGGCGTGCATCTCCACCAGCCTGCTGCCGACGGCGCGCCCCACCTCGTCCACTTCGGACGGATCGTCCAGGGCGCGGATGACGCGGTCGACGAGTTCCTGCAGCGTCTGCTCGACGGTCTCGCGGGCCAGCGGGATGTAGGACGCCGTGCTGAGCTGCGCCGCCCAGCGGCGCGCCACCGCGGCCCGCCAGCCGGCGTCGTACCGCTGCGGGTCCAGCACTTCCGGCATCCCCCGCGGGGCGTCCGGAGTTCCCTCGCTCATCTCACCCGTCCGTCAACGTTCGGCGAACCGCCCTGGTCACACACCTTCCTAGCATCATCGGATATCAGCGCCACGCCCCCCGTGACCTGTCATAGCCGGCGTCCCACCCCCGCGTAGATCTGCGCGCCGCCGGGCTCGTCGGCGGCCCGTTCGGGCCGGTCCGGCCGCCACAGCGCGGTGCCGACGACACCCGGCTCGACCAGCTCGAATCCGGTGAACAGTTCGGTGATCTCGGCGTGCGTGCGGGTGTGGATCGGGTCCGAGCTGCGCCGCATGACTTCCATCACACCGGCCATCTCGTCCGGGCTGATGTCGGCGGTGAAGTGCGACAGCGCCAGGTAGCTGCCGGTCGCCAGCGCGTCCCGGTAGCGGGCGATGATCGCCGGGGCGTCCAGCTCGTGCGACACGAAGTGGAACACCCCGGCCATGATCAGGCCGATGGGCTCGTCGAAGTCGAGCAGCCGCCGGGTCTCCGGGTGCTCCAGGATCGCGCCCGGGTCGACCAGGTCGGCCTGGATGATGGTGGCGTTGTCGTTGCCCTCCAGCAGCAGCTGGCTGTGCGCGACGGCGACCGACTCGTAGTCCACGTACACCACGCGCGCGTGCGGGTCGGTGGCCTGGGCGATCTCGTGCACGTTGCCCACGGTCGGGATGCCGGAGCCGACGTCGAGGAACTGCCGCACGCCGTGCTGCGCCATGAAGACCACGGCGCGCCGCAGGAAGGCCCGGTTGAGCCGGGCCACGTCGCGGGCGCTGGGCAGCGCGGACAGGAACTTCTCCGCCAACGCGCGGTCGGCGGCGAAGTTGTGCGCGCCGCCTAGCAGGTAGTCGTAGAGCCGCGCCGCGCTCGGGACCTCCTCGTCGACTTCCTGGGGTACCCACGTCGCCTGTTCGGTCACGGTTCGCCTCACTTCTCGCACCGTTGCGTGTCGGCCAGACTACTGGGTGACACCGAACGGCTTGACGGGCGTGACCATGCCGCGACTATCCGTATCGATCGAGACGGCCTACCGGTGCCAGGCCGTGCCGCGTCGCTCGTACTCCATGTTGGTCTCCACGCCCAGCGCCGCATCGGCGCCGAAGTGCCGCTGCACCAACCAAAGCGCCAGGTCGAGCCCGGAGGTGATGCCGCCGGCGGTCACCAGGTCGCCGTCGTCGACGACGCGGCCACGCGTGATCCGGCCGCCCTGCGCCTCCAGGTCGGCGATGGCCCGGTGGTGCGTGGTGCACGGCCGGTCCTTGGTGATCCCGGCCGCCGACAGCAGCATCGCGCCGGTGCACACGGCGGCCAGCGTCAGGCCGGGGCGCCGCGCGTCGCGCAGGATGGCCGGGAGGTGGCCGCGCCGGATCTCGGCGGGCACCCCGGGCTGATCGGCGGGCTTGCCGTAGCCGCCACCCGCCACCACGATCAGGTCGGCGTCGCGCGGCGACCAGCCGGCGGCCACGACCTTGGTGCCGAAGGCGGAGGAGATGGTGCCGGGCTCGCCGCCGGTGACGAACTTCGACTCGATGCGCGCGCCTTGGTGCGCGGCGTGCTGGAAGACCTCGTTCGGCGCGACGAAGTCCAGGTCGTCGGCGCCGTCGAACACGAGCACGTGCACGCGCAGCCGGTCGCGCTGCTGGGCGTGTGCGGGAGTTGCCATCGCGACGCCGGCCACGGCCACGGCCGTGCCGGCGCGGAACAGAGATCGTCGATCCATGCCGTTGATCCTGATCTTGACCGCCGCCCGGGACCAGCAGCGGGAATGCCGCTTTCCGCTAGATTCTGGTCATGCACGTTGTCGGTGTGCTGGCCGTGGACGGTGTGGTCGGCTTCGACCTGACCACCGTGTGCCAGATCTTCGCGTCGGCCTGGTCGCCCGGCGAGGAAAGCCCCTACGAGGTGCGAGTATGCGCGGCCGAGGACGTTCTCGTCACCGCCGTGGGCACCGGCAACTTCCGGCTTTCCGCGCCGTTCACCCTCGCCGATCTCGCCGGAGCGGACACGATCGTCGTGCCGGGGCTGCGGAGTTTCCGGCAGCCGCCGGCACCGGAGGTGCTGGACCTGCTGACCGGCGCCGCGGCCCGGGGCGTGCGCATCGCGTCGATCTGCACGGGCGCGTTCGTGCTCGCCGCCGCCGGATTGCTGGACGGAGCGCGGGCGACGACGCACTGGGACGCCGCCGCGCAGCTCGCCGAGAACTTTCCGCGGGTGCGGGTCGATCCGTCGGTGCTGTTCATCGACAACGGGCAGGTGCTCACCTCGGCCGGGGTGTGCGCCGGGGTCGACCTGTGCCTGCACCTGATCCGCCGGGATCACGGCGCGGCGCTGGCCGCCCGCGCGGCCCGGCGGATCGTGATGCCGCCGTACCGGGACGGCGGTCAGGCGCAGTTCATCGAGTACGAGCGGCCCGGCGGCAGCCTGCAGCCCACGATGGACTGGATGCGCGACAACCTGCACCGCGACCTCGCGCTGGACGAGATCGCGATGCGGGCGAGGGTGAGCGTCCGCACGCTGAACCGCCGGTTCCGCGCCCAGACCGGGACGACGCCGCTGCGCTGGCTGGTGCTGGCGCGGGTGCACCGGGCGCAGGAACTCCTCGAAACCACCGACCTGCCGGTCGAGGTGATCGCCGACCACGCCGGCTTCGGTTCGGCCGCGGTGCTGCGCCGCCACTTCGGCGAGCGCGTCGGCAACAGCCCGATCGCGTACCGCACGGAGTTCCGGCGCAAGCAGCTCCGGTGAGCGTCAGTGCGCCTCTTCGAGGGTTTCGCCGTCGGCGACCAGGGTGTCCAGTTCGGCGATGTCCTCGGCGGTGAGCGCCACGCCCGCGGCCGCGGTGTTCTCGTCGAGGTGGCCGAGCGAAGAAGTGCCCGGGATCAGCAGGATGTTCGGCGAGCGCTGCAGCAGCCAGGCCAGGGACACCTGGGCCTGGGTCGCACCGCGGCGCTCGGCGACCGCGCGCAGCACGTCGTCCTCGCGGGCACGGCTGTCCGCGAAACCGGAGCCCAGCGGGAAGAACGGGACGAACGCGACACCGGCCGCCGCGGTCTGCTCGACCAGGTCGGCCGAGGTCCGGTTCACCACGTTGTAGAGGTTCTGCACGGACGCGATCTCGGTGTGCCGCCGCGCCTCCTCGAACTGCGCAGCGGACACATTGGACAGTCCGATGGCGCGCACCAGGCCCTGCTCGCGGAGCTCGGCCAGCGCACCGAGCTGGTCGGCCAGCGCGATGCCCCGGTCGACGGTGTGCCGCAGGTAGACCAGGTCCAGCGCGTCGAGCCGCAGGCGGCGCAGGTTGTCGTGCACCTGCGCGCGCAGCGCGTCGGGGTGGTTCAGCGGCAGCCACGCCGCCTCGTGGTCGCGGTAGGCGCCGATCTTGGTGGCCAGCACCAGCTCATCGCCGTAGGGCCGCAGCGCCTCGGCGATCAGCTCGTTGACCACCCACGGGCCGTAGAAGTCGCTGGTGTCGATGTGGTCGATGCCCAGCTCCACGGCGCGGCGCAGCACCCGGATCGCCTGGTCGCGATCGGCCGGCGGGCCGAACACGCCGGGCCCGGCCAGCTGCATCGCACCGAAACCGAGCCGGCTCACGGTCAGGTCCGCGGCCAGCGGGAACTTGCCACCCAGGGAGGTCGAAGCACTCGTCACGCCGCGATGCTGCTAGAAAACCGCGGCCGCGGCAACAAGCCGTTGCTCACACCCTTGTCTTTGACGCGGCGCAGCCGCTTAGCCCACCTACGCAACCCGCACCGCCGCGGGTTCTCAGAGGTCTTCTCGCGAGGACAGCCCCGACGTAGTGAATTGGTCATTCATGATGTCGGGGATCCCACAGCGAGAAGACCTCTGAGGTTCCGCCACCCGCACCGCTAAGCAAAACGAGTTCGAGGTCAGAATTCACACCTGCGGCATCAGGAGCAGCCAGGTCGCGCCGATCAGGAGGGCGGCCAGCCCGACGAGGAACCAGACCGCCAGCCAGATCCCGGCGGGCAGCCCGGTGAGCCGGGCGAGCTGGTCGGCGTCGGAGTTCGGGGCGCGGCCGCCGGAGCGCTTGCGGCGCAGCTCGGCGAT
Source organism: Saccharopolyspora sp. NPDC050389 (assembly GCF_040655595.1). Classification (NCBI taxonomy): domain Bacteria; kingdom Bacillati; phylum Actinomycetota; class Actinomycetes; order Pseudonocardiales; family Pseudonocardiaceae; genus Saccharopolyspora; species Saccharopolyspora sp. NPDC050389. The sequence goes on along the minus strand of NZ_JBFAKG010000019.1, from coordinate 52,612 downwards.
CGGCCGCAGGCCGCCGAAGAGCAGGAACCAGCTGAACAGCGCGCAGCACAGCGCCTGCCAGGCCGGCGTCGCGAACCAGGACACCGCGAAGATCACGCCGCCGGTGAGCACGATCGACAGCACTCCGTAGGCGTTGCGGATGGCGAGCAGCATCGCGGCGAGCAGCGCGATGCACGCCCACAGCATCACGTGCGCGAGGTCGACGGTGACCAGCCACGCGCCGCCGAGCCCGAGCAGCGACACCGCCGGATAGCCGGCCAGCAGCGTGAACACCATGCCCGGCCCGGTCGGCTTCCCCGTCGACACGGTCAGCCCCGAGGTGTCGGAGTGCAGCCGGATGCCGTTCAGCTTGCGCCCGCTGAGCAGCGCGATCACCGCGTGCCCGCCCTCGTGGGCGATCGTCACCACGTTGCGCAGCAGCAACCAGGTGTTGCGGCTGAGCACCAGCAGCAGCGAGAGCACGCCCGCGACCAGCGCGGCGATGTTGCCCGAATCCAGCAGTTGCGCGGTCCATTCCCGCACTAAATCGTCCACAGTAGACACCCAAGGTCGGCGACAGACCGCGGCCCAGCGTAGCCGCCGCTCAACCGGAGGCGCGGACGACCAGCTCCGGGGCGATGGCGATGCTCCGTGGCGCGGCCTCGTCGCCGGCCAGGCGCGCGCCCAGCGCCCGGACCGCTTCCGCGGCGATCTGCTCCTGCGGCTGCCGCACCGTGGTCAGCGCGGGCTGGGCCAGTTCGGCGTACGGGATGTCGTCGAAGCCTGTGACGCGGACGTCCTCCGGCACCCGCACGCCCCGCCGCGCCAGCTCGCTCAGCACGCCCAGGGCGATCGTGTCGTTGCCGCACACGATGCCGTCCGGCAGCGATCCCTGCGCCAGCAGGCGCTTCCCGGCCTCCTGGCCCCATTCCTTGCTGAAGTCGCCGAGCAGCACGTCGGCGCCGTCGCCCGCGGCGCGGCGGAAACCGTCCAGCCGGGCCTGCGCCGACGAGTCGGTGGGCCGCGAGCCGACGAACACCAGGCGCGTCGCGCCGAGCCCGAGCAGGTGCCGCACGACCTGGCTCATCCCGGCCGCGTTGTCGACCCCGACCCAGCTGCCCGCGAAGCCGTCCACCCGCAGGTCGAGCTGGATGACGGGAACCCGCGCGGCGGCAGCGGCCAGCACGTCGCCGCTGCGTTCGCGGTGGCACGGGATCATGATCAGCGCGTCGACCCGGCGATCGAGCAGCGCGCGGACCTGGCGTTGTTCGATTTCCGGCTCGTAGTGCGAGTTCGCGAGCAACAGGCTGCGCTGCCCGTCCTGCAGCTGCTTCTCCACGGATTCGACGAGCGTGGCGAAGAAGGGGTTGCCGATGCGCGGCACGACCATGCCTATGGTGTGCGTGGTGCGGCTGCGCAGTGACGCGGCGACGACGTTCGGCTCGTAGTCGAGCTCGCGGGCCGCCGCGAGGACCTTCTCCCGGTTCTCCGCCCGCACGCCGCGCTGCCCGGACAGGGCACGTGACGCGGTCGCGACCGACACGCCGGCCCGCGCCGCCACGTCGTGGATCGTGACGCCCACGCCACCTCCTCCGTTTTGTGCCGCCGGGATTGTAATCGATTTCGCCCTGATTTATCGACGAAAATCCGATTTTTCAGGCTCAGATCCGACGGTTTACGGAAACCGATTCCACCGATCGGTCAGGCGAAGTAGGTGGCGACGTCCAAGGCTCCGCCCGCGGCCTGGAACTCGGCCTGGACGGCCTGCCGGAGATCGGCGTCGGCCAGGTAGTCCACTGTGGTCAGAGCCAGGCCGATCGCGCCGTCGAGGACCGCGCGGTCGCCCGCCGGGGTCGCCGCGGCGGCGGCGAATTCCTCGGTGTGCAGAGCTAGGTTCGGGTCGCCGAGGCCGATCATCGGGTGGATCGCCGGGAGCCGGTAGCTGATGTTGCCGAGATCCGTCGAGCCGGTGAGGTACTCCGGGACGACGCCGCGCGGCAGCGACGTCCGGCCCCGGCGGGCCTGGTGCTGCGCCCAGCGGGCCGCCAACGCGTCGTTGTGCCGGATGGGCAGGTAGGCCGGGTTGTTGTCCCAGTTCAGCTCGACGCCGCAGCCCGTCATCGATGCCGCGCCGTGCGCGATCGCTTCGATCCGGGCGGCGAGGTCCTGCAACGAGCCCGGCTCGGCGGAACGCACGTAGAACACCGCGGCGGCGCGGTCGGGCACGACGTTGGGCCGCTTGCCGCCGTCGGTGATGATCCCGTGCACCCGGTCCGTCGACGGCATGTGCTGCCGCATCGCCGCGACGCCCTGGTACGCCGCCACGACCGCGTCGAGCGCGTTGCGGCCCATGAACGGCTGCGCGGCGGCGTGCGCGGCGACGCCGTGGAACACCACCTCCACCTGGCGCCGCCCGAGGAACGGGTGCGCGGCGATGTCGTGGGAGAACGGGTGCAGCATCACGACCGCGTCGACGTCGTCGAAAAGCCCGGCCCTGGCGAGGTGTTCCTTGCCGCCGCCGCCCTCTTCGGCCGGCGTGCCGAACAGGCTCACCCGGCCGCCGGTCTCCGCCACCGCGGTTGCGGCGGCGAGGAACCCGCCGACGGCCGCCGAGCAGATGATGTTGTGCCCGCAGCCGTGCCCGATGCCCGGCAGCGCGTCGTACTCCGCCAGCACCGCGACGTGCGGGCCGTCGCCGCCGGCCTCGACGCGCAACGCGGTGTCCAACCCGCCGACGCCCACCTCCGCGTCGTGCCCGTGGCGCCGCAGCAACTCGGCGACCTGGGCGACGGACCGGTGCTCCGCGAACGCCTCCTCCGGATGCGCGTGCAGATCCCGGCTCAGCGCAACGAGATCCTCGGCGTTGCCGTCCACCCACCGCTCGACGTCGGAGCGCACCGCCTCGCCGACGCCCGCGAACTCGGAGCGGATCGGCTCGGCCGCGGCCACCGCCCGCTCGGTAGCAGCGGAAACGGCGCGGAGGTAGGAGTCATCGGGCTGCGTAGGCTGTGTCACACCCAGACTCTAAAACCTGTGTTCAAACGCGTCTTGCGTGGCGGTGCGGGTAGCGGAACCTCAGACGCCCCCTCGGTCCGGGATCCCCGACTTATGTATGCCAGTTGCGCCGCGAATCACCGCCGCGCAACGCCATCCTGCCGGGGAACCGGCCCGAGCACCCGGTGCGCCAGGAGCGTGCCGCCGACGACGGCCGACGGGATCACCAGGAGCTGCGCGATCGGGATCAGGCACAGCAGGTAGGTCGGCAGCCCGAAGCCGAACACGACGGCCCGGTGCTGCCGCAGGGCCCGGCGCCGGTCGCGGAAGGTCAGGCCGCGCCGCTGGAACACCAGGCCGACCATCTCCAGGGTCACCAGCCACGCCCCGAAGAACGCGCCCAGCACCAGCGCCGCGATCTGCCCGACCACCGGGATGAAGCCGATGCCGAACAGCAAGAGCGCGCCGACCAGCGCCACGCCCACCAGCTTCAGCGAATCCCGCACGCCGCGGCCGAGCTGGCGCGCGAAACCGGCGCCGTCGTCGGAGGTGTCCAGCCCGAGCTTCTGCTCCGCCTGCTCGGCGATGTGCTCGTAGAACGGTCCGCCGATGAGCAGCGTGACGGCGATGAACGACACCGACGCCAGCAGCCCGCCGGCACCGACCAGCGCCACGCCCACCAGGATGCGCAGCGCCTGGCGGGCGGCATCGCCCCAGCCGTCGGCGAACGGCGTCATCCAGCTGACGAGGTCGGGGCTGAAGTAGATCAGCGTGCCGAGGCCGCCCAGCAGCAGCAAGGCGCTGATCAGCGCCGGTATCGCGCCGAGGAGCAGCAGCTTCGGATTGCGCAGGATGATGCCGAAACCGGTGCCGAGCGTGCGGATACCGGAGAGGAACGAACTCATCAGGATTGGTCTCCCGTGCGGTGGCGATCAACGCCCACCGTATCGGCCGCGCCTCGGCCACCGGACGGGAAACCGCGGATCAGCGCGCCACGCGATGCCGATTGCGCCGCGGATGCGGCACCGACCGGGGCGTCCGCCCGCCGAACGGCCCGGGTTTGCGGCGGTCTTCCTGGTGGTTCGCGTGGAGCTCCAGCAGCAGGACGTCCGGATTCTCCCCGGCGTGGCTGCGCCAGAGCATCCTCAGCAGCTCGTCCTCGGCGAGCTCCCAACGACGGCCGAAAACATCATCGTCACTCATCGCGCCTCCAGCATCCCCGCGGCTGTTCACGCATGGTGCACGTGCGATCTCTCCGCGTTCACCATACCCCGCGAGGCGCGCCCGGTGATCCGTCTCACCGGGCCGCGATCCGTGGTTGCCCGCCCGGTAGAGGTCAACTTAGGTTAGCCTTTCTTGACAGAACTTCGGGCGGTCGCCCGAACCGGACGACGAAGGACTTCGGTGATGACCCCTCCCCCAGCAGCTGGTGCCCGGTTCGGCCGTCGGGGCTTCCTGATCGGCACGACCGGCGTGCTCGCGGCCGGACTGGCTGCCGGGCTGACGGCCTGCGGCGGCTCCGGCGGACCGGACGCGACGGGCAACGCCCAGGCCGGACCCGGCTTCCCGACGAGCATCCCGAACCGGTACGGCGCGGCGGAGCTCAAGGCCGCGCCGCAGCGCATCGTCACCCTGGGCATCACCGACCACGACGTGCTGCTGCCGCTGGGCGTGATCCCGGCCGGGCTGACCAAGTGGGGGCCGTGGGAAAGCGGCGTCGGCCCGTGGGCGGAGCCGCTCCTGGGCGGCCAGCGCCCCAAGGTGTTCGGCAGCGAGGTCGACGTGGAAGGCGTCATCGCGCTCGGCCCGGACGTCATGATCGCGCTGCAGAGCGCCCTGACGCAGGAGCAGTACAACCGGCTCATCACCTTCAACCCGGTGGTGGCGCAGCCGCCGAACTCCATCGACTACGGGGTGAACTGGCGGGTGCAGGCCGAGACCATCGGCCAGGCGCTGGGCAAGCAGGCCGAGGTCGCCAAGCTGCTCGCCGACACCCAGGCGCGCATCGACCAGACCCGCCAGGCGAACCCGCTGTTCGAGGGCAAGACGCACGTGACGGTTCGCACGGACTCGGCTGGCACCTACGCCGCCTACACCAAGCAGGACGCCCGCACCGCGCTGCTGGAGCAGCTCGGACTGCGGCTGTCGCCGGCCATCGAGAACCTCGACAGCGGCGGCAAGTTCAACGTCAAGGTCAGCAAGGAGCAGGTGGCGCTGCTGGACGCGGACGTCGTGATCGTGACGACCGCCAAGGCCGCCGACGTGGACGCGGTCCGCAAGGACCCGCTGCTCAACAACCTGCCTGCGGCCAAGCGCGGATCCCTGGTGCTGCTGGACGACTACGACCTGACCATGGCGCTCGGCTCGGCCACCGTCTCCAGCATCCCGTTCGCCCTGGAGCGGCTGGCGCCGAAGCTCGTCGACGCGCTGAGCTGACGGACCCCGGGTTTGCACCAGGCTCGCGCGACGGCAACGATACGTCGCTGTGACACGCAAGCCCCACGAGCAAGACTCGCCGGACGCGAAATCGCCCGTCCACGTGGACGAGTTGTCCAAGCGGATCATCGAGCAGCTGCAGCAGGACGGCCGGCGGTCCTACGCCGCGATCGGCAAGGCCGTCGGCCTGTCCGAGGCTGCGGTGCGCCAGCGCGTCCAGCGGCTGCTGGACTCGGGGCTGGTGCAGATCGTCGCGGTGACCGATCCGCTGCAGCTCGGCTTCCTGCGGCAGGCGATGATCGGCGTCACCGTGTCCGGCGACGTGCAGGAGGTCGCCGACCGGCTCGCGGAGCTGCCGGAGATCGAGTACGTCGTGATCACGGCGGGCTCGTTCGACCTGCTCGTCGAGGTGGTGTGCCGGGACGACGACCAGCTGCTGGAGGTGATCAACCGCCGAATCCGCAGCCTGGAAGCTGTCACCGGCACCGAGACCTTCGTCTACCTCAAGCTCCGCAAGCAGACCTACGCCTGGGGCACCCGGTAGGGGGGGGGGGGTTTTTGTTTTGATTTGAAACCCAAAAAAAAAAACGCCCCCCCGCGGGACCCCCCCGCGCGAAACAGGGGTTTTTGGTGGGTTTTTTTGAAAGAGCGC